>CBDUKC010000286.1:0-3706 GCA_965367705.1 uncultured Maribacter sp.
CCGGCAATTTGTTTTCAATGGAATATAATGACGATTTTTCGAAACCTCTACTTAACCAAATCCCTCCTAGGGCAGTCATTATTCCGGCATTTAAAAAATTTCTACGAGTCCAATTCATTGTTTAAAATCTTTAGTTAAAAATATACTCACTGGTAAACCATTTTCGGTTTTTACAATTATTCCCATATCTAGGGTTTAAATATCCAATTAGCGAGTTACTAATGCATTATGCTAAATTAACCCTACAACTGTTGGCTATTTCACAGCTTTGTAAAACCTATGGATTTAAAATCCATAGGTTTATTATTATTTAATTCTAAATCCTGCTTATTCTATGCTAAAATCGCCTGCATTGTAAAAACAGCTTAACCATGTCTAACTTCCTTTTAGGTTAATGCTTTGTAAATATCACTGCAACAACCACATCAGAGACCATTGATCATTGACTGCAGGTTGCAATCTGCCAGTAGCTTGGGTTAAATTATCTTCATTAAAGGGATCCGACAAGATTTGTCTTTTAGGTATATCTTGACCTTGTGCACCCTGAATTACATTCTTTTCCAATTCTGGCAAACCTGTCCTTCTCCAATCAAACCAGGCTTCAGCTGTCAACCAGCCTGCAATCCACTTTTGGTGCATAATAGGCGCCAGTTTATCTGTTGCATTGGTATAAATAGCTTGGGCATTGGCCATATAAGCGGCTTTATCAAAAGCGACTAGAGAATTGCTACCCTCGTCATATACCGCGGAACTGGCACCGTCAGCAATTTGCCAACGATCAAAAGATTTTTCAATTCCGGTAAGGTAGTAATCCATAGGGTTACCACCAATCCAACCTCGTTCACTGGCTTCCGCCAAAATAAATTGGGTTTCAGCACTGCTCATAAACATAGTTGCCGACAGTTCATTCGCATTCTCGGAATATATATTGGTTAGATAAGAGATATGTGGGTTAGATGAATCTCCCAAATAAATATCTGGATCCAGCGCTGTAATACCGGAACGAACATCGGTAACTGTATTTCCCATGTTATAATCATTGGGTGCGCTTAACGCAACCCCAAGTCCAACGAACAACGAAGTATTGACATCATTCGTTAAATCCGAATCGGCATTTCTTGCAGCAATATCTACAGTAGTGTTTCGCCTTACCCTGCCATCAACCAATTCCACACCATCTGTAGCACCAGGAAAAATTTGAACATCTACCGGTCTTATCCAAGTCGTTAATCTTGGGTCATTTAATTCGATAAGATCCTTAACAATAGTAGCAGAAGGTTTTCTTCTATAGAATTCTGATCGAAAGGTATACGAAAGTGGCCCCCCAGGAAAGCTGTTGTCAGAAGCAGAACCTATCCATTTTACCTCGGCATTATCACTAATATCCGTCATAATAGGGTTTTCGGTGGGATTGTTGACTATAGACGCTATCTCCGCCGAAGGATCCAAGCCTGAAAGTGTTTTTTCTGATAAACGCATACAATATCTCAAGCGTAATGAATTGGCAAATTTTCGCCACTTTTGACCATCACCTTGAAAAACCACGTCTGCGTTAGAGGCAATACCGATGGTGCCAACACCTTTTAGCATATCATTTGCTGTTGAAAGGTCTGATAATATGCCCAAAAAAATATCTTCTTGCGCATCGTATTTCGGCACAAAGGCATCACCTCTCTCCTCGCCTTTTATAGCTTCTGAGTATGGGATATCACCAAATGTTGAAGTCAAAAAACCATAAGTATATGACTTCATTATAAGGGATACCGCCTGGTAATACTTTTTTTCATCTCCTTCCTTCTCGGCTTCCGCACGGTCATAAATATATTGACTATTGGTTAGGATCGGGAAGAAACTATTAAAATTTTTGGTGTCCCAAACAAAATAGAAACTATAAAAATCAACATTGTCCCGTTGAAGGTATTGGCTGCCAGCACTTACCTCTCTTGCCTTGTAATTGGTGTCAACATCATTTTTAGCTGTAGAGGTTAGTACATTCGTTAGAACAAATCTAATATCTATCTTATCCTCAGGAAGGGTATTGGAGCTTACATTGGTCTCGTCTAGCGAATCACTACAGGAGCAAACGGCAAGCATACTCATTGATAGAATGGACCATCTTAAAGTTTTATATAAGTTTTTCATTTTTTATCTATTTAAAATGTCAAATTAATTGTAAATCCTACGGGAGCAACCCATGGGAGGGCGTTCCATTTTTCTTTTCCTATATCGTAAGAACCGTTATTTTGATAATAGGCAAGTTCAGGATCTATGCCAATATCAGCTGCATTCCATAACATAATATTCTTAGTAAAAACGGAGAATGAAACCCTTTGAGCCGAAATCTTTGAGGCAAATTTTTGAGGCAGATCATAGGTGAGCGTAATATTCCGTAACTTAATAAAAGAAAGGTCATACATAAAGGAAGATCCTACATCCCATAATCCACCACCTGGTTCCACAACTTTATAAGCATCGAACAACACGGTTCCAGGACCACCAAAGTTCTCGGTATATGTGCCGTCACTATTCCTTATTACGCCAGGCCAAAAAGAACCATTGTCAAATCCGTTATACTCGAAACCACCCGTTTGTGCATCTCTACCCCCTATCCAAACATTATCCGCTTGATATACATCTGGATTGGACTTAATTTCGTTCGCTAGTGCAGTTCTATCGCCATTAAAAGAATTGGAGCCCAACACGCCGCTAAAGGTGCCCGCATCACCTTGCCATTTATCGACCCAACCGGAGCGTGCTGTTCTCTTCATGGTTTCGGAGTAGAAATTACCCCCTTGTCGCCAATCAAGATTGGCGGATAATGTGAAATTCTTAAACTTTATGGAAGTGTTCATACCCACGTTAAAATCGTTTGTGCTCTTACCTACCTTGGGTTTAAGTGCGTTGTCAGTTTGAAATGTTAAGCCCCCATTATTATTTAGTATAGGCCAGCCCTCATATTCGCCTGATTCAACTCTAAGCACGCTGGTTGAATAAAGGTCGCCGATTATACCGCCAACAAATGTCTGTTGTGTCAAGCTTCCCGCGTTACCTACACCAATTCTATCAATACCTTCCACTAATTCTACCAATCTACTTTCCTGTTTTGTAAAGTTGAAACCTAAATTCCATTCAAAATTAGCCGTACGCACTGGCACGGTATTCAAAGCTAATTCTACTCCAGTGTTTTCAACGTTGCCCGCATTAATTGTTGCACTACTGAAACCAGACATGGGCGATGTTGTTACCCCAATAATTTGGTTCCTATTTTGTGTCCTATACCAAGTTCCTTCAAATCCAATGCGATTATTAAAGAAACCCAAGTCGGCCCCAACTTCATAAGAAGTCGCTATTTCTGGCTTAAGCGCAGTGTTCGGCAAACTCGCGGGCACGGAGTATTGAATATCGTTACCCCAAAAAGTTTGATTCAATACCGGATTTATTGTATACGGATCGGTATCCTTACCAACTTCTGCCCAACCCGTTCTAAGTTTGAACAAGGATACCCAACTCGGCATCTGAGTCATTTCTGAAACTAACATACTTAGCGAGGCAGACGGATAAAAATAAGATCTATTTTCTTTTGGTAGTGTACTCGACCAATCGTTACGTGCCGTTAAATCTAGGTAAACCATTTCCTTGAAACTTAAGGATGCCAATCCGTACAGACTGTAAATTTCCTTTTCGAATACGCCTGAGTTATAACCCA
>CBDUKC010000287.1:0-3688 GCA_965367705.1 uncultured Maribacter sp.
GGACTATGATTAAAAAGCTATTGCTTTATATGTTGATTTTCATTTCCGCAACCATTACCGGTTTTGGACAGGATACTTTTGCAGATGATTTTCAATCGGGAACGTATATTGCTAATACTGGTGACCTTAATTTTAGTTCAGGATGGACAGAAACAGGAGAATCAACAAATCCGAACAATGGTAGAATTCAAATAAATACTGGCCAACTTCGGTTCACAGAGTTAGATAATCGAACTATTGAAAGGACTTTGGATTTGTCAACCGCAATATCTGCAACATTGACTTTTAATTATACCCGGGTCAGCGGTAACGAGTCTATAGCATTACAATTACATGACGGTTCAAGCTACACAACGGTACAAACCTTGAGCGGCTCAACCACTGTTAATTATGATTTGAACCCGGCTCAACTTACGAGTAGTGCTGGTATTCGCTTTATTTCTGCAAGTGGAGGATGGGGAGGTTCTGAGACTGCAACTATCGATAATATTCTTTTCACCGTCCAATTTCCAGATGCTCCGCCAGACATAACCGCTGTAGGAAATCAAATCTATTGCCCCAATGGGTCATTGCCCATTGCGACATCAATAAGCATAACAGATCCAGACGATACATCTACTTCAGCCGTTTATATTCAGATATCCAATGGGTATGTAAATGGTGAAGACCTATTATCCTTAGCGGGAAGCCATCCAAACATTACCGCAAGTTGGGATGTGGTACAGGGCGAACTAACACTGCAAGGCCCTACTACATACACCGAGTTTGAGGCTGCCGTTTTAGCAACGGAATTTTCTAGTAGTTCACCAAATCCGTCAGGTAGTAGGCAGTTTTCAATTACCGTTGGCGAAGCTAATTTTTTGCCCGTAACCCAGCATTATTATGAGTTCGTTTCTGATCCTGGAATTAGCTGGACCGCAGCGGAAACTGCAGCAGCTTCAAGAACTTATTTTGGATTACAAGGGTATTTGGTAACACTCACCTCACAAGAAGAAGCAGATTTCTCTGGAGCACAGGCCAGTGGCTTTGGTTGGATAGGTGCTACAGATGTAGCCGTTGAAGGCGAATGGCGTTGGGTTACCGGACCAGAAGCCGGGACTCAATTTTGGCAAGGTCTCGCAAATGGTACCGAGTTGACTTTTGCTAATTGGAACGGGGGTGAACCTAACAACGTAGGTGGTGGTGGAGAAGATTATGCACATATTGCAGCCGCATCTGTTATTCGCGGTGGAGCTCCGATAGGTGCTTGGAACGATTTACCAAATAATGGCGGTGGCGGTGCTTATGCTTCCCAAGGGTATGTGGTAGAATATGGAGGAATGACTGGCGATCCGGTTCTGAATATTTCTGCTACTACCAGTTTGTCTGTTAGTGGATGCGCAGTAATCACCAATCGAAGAATTACCTTTAGAGTGAACAAAGACTAACTGTGTTTTAGACTTTTTATAACCCAGCAACAGCGGCCTCCGCACAACGCTCTCCGTCCATGGCCGCAGATACAATCCCACCAGCATAACCACCGCCTTCACCACAAGGAAACAGTCCTTTTATTTCTGGATGTTCCAATTGTTCGTTTCTAGGAATGGTAACGGGAGACGAAGTACGTGATTCTACACCAATAATATTTGCTTCCGAAGTATGATACCCATGCATTTTTTTTCCAAATTCAGCAAAACCTTGTCGTAGCCTACTGCCAATTAATTTTGGCAATAAAGAGTGCATAGGTGCGGATTTCAGACCGGGTTGATAACTGGTCGGGTTGAGGTCGGTTGATAGTTTTCCGTCTACAAAATCTGTTAGTCTTTGGGCGGGTGCAGTTTGTGTTCTTCCACCAGAGGTAAAAGCCAAACGTTCCAGGCTTTTCTGGTATTCTAAACCTTTTAATGGACCAAATTTTTCAAATTTAGGAATATCCTCGTCCACATTGATTTCTACAACAATTCCAGAATTTGCATACAAATTATTTCTTTTGGAGGGAGACATGCCATTTACCACTACTTCGCCCGGAGCCGTAGCGGCTGGGACTATAAATCCGCCAGGGCACATGCAAAAAGAGTATACGCCTCTATTTTTTACCTGATGTACCAAACTGTAGGCCGCTGCCGGCAGCAGCGCATCCCGTTCCCCACCGCAATGGTATTGAATGGAATCTATAATATGCTGCGGATGCTCCACGCGGACCCCCATCGCAAATGATTTCGCTTTTAAGGCTACGTCTTTCTTGTGTAACAATTCAAAAATATCACGGGCTGAGTGTCCGGTTGCTAGGATGACGCGTTGTGTTTCTAGTTCTTTGGAATCGTTTATAACAATGGATTTCAGCTGGTTGTCAGCAATAACAAAATCTGTTACTTTCGTATTAAAATGAACTTCGCCACCGTGTTCAATGATTGTTTCTCGAATATTCTGAACGATTTTCGGAAGTTTGTTCGTGCCAATATGAGGATGGGCATCTATAAGAATCTGCTCTGTGGCACCGTGGTGTACCAAACTCTCGAATACACGCCGTACATCACCACGCTTTAAACTTCGGGTATAAAGTTTCCCGTCAGAATAGGTGCCTGCACCTCCTTCGCCAAAACAGTAGTTGGAATCCTCACCTACGATGTGGTCTCTATTAATCGCTTTTAAATCCCTTCGGCGCTCTTGGACATTTTTGCCGCGTTCCAGAACTATCGGTTTAAATCCCAATTCTAAACATCGAAGCGCTGCCCACATACCTGCAGGACCAAAACCGATAATATGAACGGACTTTGCCTTGGATACATCTTTGTAATCAAAGGTGTAGTTTTCTTTTGGAGCATCTTCTCCTATATATACCGCTAATTTGTAATTGAAAACGATTTCTGGTTTTCTAGCGTCAATCGACTTTCTAAGTATTTTTAAGGTAAACGGCTGGCCGCCCAAACCTAAAAATTGTGCAGTTCTCTTTTTAAGGCTTCCTTCTTGGGACTCCTCGGCTAAACTTAGTCGTAACTGTAGGTTTTTAATCACAGTACAAAATTACCGCAATTCGGTCTTTAAAATCAACAACTGGGTGCTTCTTTTTTCGATTTATGGCACACTAGGATGAAATTTGGCTTGTGTAATCCATTAAAACCAGTACTATGAAAAAAGTAATTCTAATTTTATCATTGGTGATATCCGCCGCAACATATGCTCAAGACGCCTATGCCAAAGGAATGCAAAAAGCATTTCAACTCTGGGGCGAAGGTAAAACCGTTGATGCCTCCAACATGTTCGAACGTATAGCAAATGCAGAAATGGATAATTGGTTACCCTATTATTACGTCGCTTCCATACATACGATTGCTGCGTTCGGGGAAAAGGATAAAGAAAAATTAAGTCAAAAATTAGGCATAGCACAAGAATTTATTGACATGGCAAACCGTATTTCTCCAAATAATCCGGAAATAATGGTACAGCAGGCCATTACCCATACCGCGTGGATCGCTTTTGATGGTGCAACCTATGGTATGACGCTTTCTGGAAAAGTTGCTGCCTTATATGCGCAAGCCTTGCAGTTAGCGCCAGAGAATCCTAGAGTCGTTTTTTCCAAGGCAGAATGGGATATGGGGTCAGCAACATATTTTGGTAAGGACACAGCCCTCTATTGCAAAGATGTGGAACGTTCCTTGGAACTTTTTGATACCTTTAAGGCAGAATCTGCTTTTCACCCTAATTGGGG
>CBDUKC010000288.1:0-3618 GCA_965367705.1 uncultured Maribacter sp.
GTTTTAACGGGGAATCAAGCACAAGTTGTTCAACTAGCAGAAGCTTTTTCTGAAGAACAATACGACTGGAGACCAAGCGAGGGGGTAAGTTCAGTTGGAGAAGCGCTCCTACACGTGGCAGGAGCGAATTATTTTCTAGCGTCTAAAATGGGGTTTGCCCCACCTGCGGATGTAGACATGATGTCTTTGGGCAAGATTACTGGAAAAGACAATATTATTGCCGCATTAAAGAAAAGCAATACGTTTGCCCTAGAAACTATCGTAGCGGTTGAGAGTGCTCAACTAACCGACGAAGTAGACTTCGGATTTGCTAAAATGAACAAACTTGGCGGTCTTTTGGCCATGATGGAACATAATGGAGAACATAAAGGACAACTCATAGCGTATGCGAGATCCAATGGTGTTGTACCGCCATGGAGTGAGTAAAAAACTACTAGACATAATTAAAAAAGGTGTTTATAGCACCTTTTTTGCGTAAAAATTTGAAAATATACACAAAGCAACCCTTTTACGAAACGCACATCTATGTAGAAAGTAGTGGTGATGAAAAACATTATTTTACTTATCTGTTTATTTAACCTAGTATGCTGCACCGGCGATGACATGGATTCACCGATAATCGCAGCTTGTGACACAGATAACCCTATTGAAGATATACCTTGGTTAAAAACCCTGGTAACACAATTAAATGAGGACCAAAGTGACTTGGCTGAGTTCTTTTTTATCGAAATAGCAGAATATAAAGGAGAAACCATATTTCTATCCAACAATTGCTGCCCTATTTGCGGCACGGTCGTACCTATATATAACTGTAAAGGCGAATCATTGGGGGTGCTAAATGATAGCATTAAAACAGAAGACATTCTAAACTCAAGAATTATTTCTAAGCGTGATGATTTTTCTTGTCAATAAAAGCCTGAAGATTAATTTTGTCATGTATTCAGCGAAGCCTGCGAATCAAAACAAAAGGACCTTGTTTGAAATTATAAAGAAGCTCTTCTTGCATAAGGACCGCATGCTCAACTGCACCAGCGAAAAGAGCTAAACTTCTCCCTAAAACACATTGTTTTGCAACCAATATGTTGCGTTTAAATTTGCGTGCAATGGATAAAAAAGACATTACACTAGTTAAAAACCTTAAATCTCAGGTTAAAAAATAAAAAACGTATACTATTAATGTAAATTTAACGTTAATTAATTGTAAATTAAACGTGTATTTATTTTTTAAAATCGAAAATTATGGAATCAATCAAAAGTGCAGCGAAAATAAAAATGTCTATTTTGGACCTTCAAACGTACTATTGGAAACAGCTACGGTCCTATGCTAGAAAATGCAGCAAATCTTATTATTCCATGTTAAGTCTATAATTATCCCTTGAACTTGAGCGGTAGATAAACAACGCTTTTTGTATCATAAAAGTCCTCGGTAAAATAGTCTGATAAATTAAATATTTGCGCCGTTCTATATTCCTTTAACTCTTCGCTCAAATCTCCACCTTTTAAATAAAGTATACCATTTCGTCGTTCGTGAAGGGACTCTTTTTTTATCTTTCCTTTTATCCAATGCACGAAAGTGGGCATAGCTGCAACCGCTCTACTTACAATAAAATCAAATTGCTTTTGAAGCTCCTCTACCCTAGCATTGATCGTTACAACATTGTTTAGTCCAAGCCCTTGAACGACCTCATCAACGACTTTAATCTTTTTTCCTATGGAATCGACTAATGTAAAATGAACATTTGGAAAAAGTATCGCCAAGGGAATACCAGGAAATCCGCCTCCAGTACCTACATCCAACACTTCCGCTCCATCCTTAAACTCCTGAATTTTAGCGATGCCTAAGGAATGTAACACATGCCTTAGATAGAGTTCATCAATATCTTTTCTAGAAACGACATTTACTTTTTGGTTCCAATCCTTGTACAGCTCCTCCAAAAGAAAAAATTGTGCTTGCTGTTCTTCAGATAAATTGGGAAAATATTCAAATAGTCTTTGCGCAGTCATTCGTATCTTTGTAAAATAATTAAATTAGTATATTGCTTTTGCAAAGATTCCGTTTTTAATTAAGGTGGCAAACTAATCGGAAATCATTTGCGTTATAATTACAGAAAAAGCTTAACAAATATGGAAAAGAAAACCATTAGATTTCCAAGAAAAGACCCAGCACAATTTTTCAAAACTTTGAACGGCAGGGTAAACGACTATTTCAAAAAGAATCAAATAAAAAAGACCGGCAACTGGAGACTTCACTTGAAAACTATCATCATGTTCTCCTTATTTTTGGCACCTTACTTTCTAATTTTAACCTTGGGTCTTCCCAATTGGGCAAATCTGTTACTTACCATAGTTATGGGAGTAGGAATGGCAGGGGTTGGCATGAACGTAATGCACGACGGTAATCACGGAGCCTATTCTAATAAAAAATGGGTGAACAAATTTATGGGAGGTAGCATCTACATCCTTGCTGGCAATGTATACAACTGGCAAGTACAACACAACGTACTTCACCATACCTACACCAACATCCATGAACATGACGAGGATATGGAAGCGGGTAGGATATTACGTTTTTCAAAACATACAGAGTGGAAAAAACATCACAAGTTCCAACATTTTTATTCTGTTTTACTTTATGGCTTGTTAACCTTTAACTGGGCAATTACCACTGATTTTCAGCAGATGTACAGGTACATGAAACGCAAATTATCCTATGGAAAATTACCAAGTGCAGCTACTAATTGGACTACCTTGCTGATCACTAAGACCTTGTATGTTACTATCTGGATAGTTGTTCCTATGCTCTTCTTAGATATCGCCTGGTATAAAATTCTATTGGGCTTCTTTATAATGCACTATGTGGCAGGGGTTATTTTGAGCGTAGTTTTTCAATTAGCTCACATTGTTGACGAAGCAGATACCCCATTACCGGACGAAAGCGGTACTATGAAAAACACTTGGGCCATTCATCAACTATTTACCACGGTCAACTTTGGCACAAAGAACAAAGTTGTGAACTGGTTTACAGGTGGACTTAATCATCAAGTAGAACATCATATATTTCCAAATATTAGTCATGTTCACTACACAAAAATTTCGAAAATAGTAAAAGAAACTGCTAAGGAATTTAATTTACCTTACAACGAATATAAAACCACTAGGAAAGCTATAATTTCACACTTTTCACATCTTAAGGAGTTGGGAAAACAGCCTTCGTTTCAGGCATAGTAATACGTTTACAAACACTAGTTAATAGCTCAATAGCCGATATGCCTGAAAAAAAGGACATCGGTTATTGAGCTATTGATTTTTAATCTATTCACAAACTAAATCTAAATAGTTAATAATCAATTCCATTTTCCCATACAGGAGAATTTCAAATGTTTTAATTTTGAATGTGTGTGAGGGGTAATGTATCAGGCTATGTATATCCTCCTGAACCGCCTTTACCGCAAACTGGGTACTAATACTAAAGGAATATTCTTATGAGTAATCAACTATCTGACAAAATTAATAGTGTAACGCCTTCTGCAACTTTAGAAATGGCTGCAAAAGCTCGTGAACTGCGGGCAGCAGGAAAAGATATTATCGGTCTTAGCCTTGGTGAGCCTGATTTCAACA
>CBDUKC010000289.1:0-3589 GCA_965367705.1 uncultured Maribacter sp.
TTAGGTACAATTGACACTATTCTTTACCTTACGGTAAAATAAATACCTATGCCCATAAGTCCTCCATTTAATCTGAACAAGTGGATAGCCGAAAACCGCCATACCCTAAAGCCCCCTGTAGGCAATAAAAACCTCTACAAGGATGCCGGAGATTATATTGTAATGGTCGTTGGTGGTCCCAACGCCAGAAAAGACTACCATTATAATGAAACCGAAGAACTATTTTATCAATTAGAAGGTACTATTGAAGTTCACATACAAGAGAATGGGCAAAAAAAAACCATGAAGCTAGGACCTGGGGACATGTACCTACATCCAGCAAAAATTCCACATTCTCCTGTTAGACATGAAAATTCAATAGGGTTGGTCATAGAGCGTAAACGCTCTCACATGAATGTAGATGATGGTTTGCTATGGTTCTGTGATACCTGTAATCACAAACTTTACGAAGCCTATTTTACCCTTAACGATATTGAGAAAGATTTTTTAGGCCATTTTAAACATTTCTACGGCTCCAAATCCTTACGAACTTGTGATAATTGCAATACGGTAATGCCGGTTGATGAACGTTTTACTAAAGAAAATTAAATGGGAATTACTGTTAAAATAACGATTGCATTTATCTCACTTCTCCATTTATATTTTCTTTGGTTCGAAATGTTCGCATGGACCAGTAGAGGGCCCAAAATATTTCGAAAATTTCCTAAGGAGCTTTTTGCACAAACTAAAGCTATGGCTGCAAACCAAGGTTTGTATAATGGGTTTTTGGCCGCTGGATTACTTTGGACATTTTTTATAGATAACACGGATTGGATTATTAACATCTCCTTATTCTTTTTAGGTTGTGTAGCCATTGCAGGAATTTATGGAGCGTTCACAGTAAGTAAAAAAATATTCTTCATTCAAGCACTCCCAGCGATACTTGCCATTATTCTAATTCTGCTATCATGAAACCTATTTCATTCCCTATTCTTCTCTTTCTTTTTCTATTCTATTCAACACCTACATTAATCGCACAAGAAATGACACCAGAGCAAGTAGTTCAAAAATCAATGGAAAGCTATAACAGTCGAAATATAGAAGAATTTATGACGGTTATGGATACGAATGTGACCTTCTATAATTTTTCCGATGGTAACATCACCATGCAAGGTGCGGCAGCATGCATGGAATTCTATAGTGCGCTATTCGATGCTTCTCCAAAACTCAATTCTACGGTTCTTACCCGCACCGTTTTCGGCAACAAAATCATAGACCACGAATATATAGTTGGTCGAAACGGAAGTAAGGAAGCTATAGAACTAGTGCTTATTTATGAGGTTGAAAATGAAAAAATCAACAAGGTTACCGTTCTTCGAAAAGAAAACTAATGAGAAGGATTATTCGTAACTTTGTAAAAATCTAACAATACATATTTAAAAAGTTATAAAATGTCTAAAATAGCTACAGAATTCGGAATTAATGATGCGTTGAAAGCATTAGGGATTAAAGATATAAATGAAGGGACCTCTACAGGTTCAAATAATTTTTCTAGCGGAGAATTACTTGAAAGTTATTCGCCAGTTGATGGTCAGTTAATAGGAAAAGTAAAATTAACGACACGTGCAGATTACGACAAAGTAATGGATTCGGCAACAAGCGCATTTTTATCTTGGAGAGATATGCCAGCACCACAACGTGGTGAAATTGTGCGCCAGTTTGGAAACAAACTAAGAGATTTAAAAGAACCTTTAGGAAAATTAGTTTCCTATGAAATGGGTAAATCTTTACAAGAAGGTTATGGAGAAGTGCAAGAAATGATAGACATCTGTGATTTTGCTGTTGGTTTGTCAAGACAATTAAACGGGAAAGTGATTCCTTCGGAACGTCCCTTCCACGTCATGAGAGAGCAATGGCATCCTATAGGCGTTGTTGGTATTATTTCAGCATTTAATTTTCCGGTAGCTGTTTGGGCTTGGAATACCTCTTTAGCTTGGATTTGTGGTGATGTTTGCGTTTGGAAAGGATCGGAAAAAGCACCTTTATGTAGTATAGCATGTCAAAATATTATCTCAGAAATTTTAAAAGAAAATAATTTACCAGAAGGTATTTCTTGTATCATCAATGGTGATTATAAAGTTGGTGAAATGATGACAACGGATACTAGAGTTGCTTTAGTTTCTGCAACAGGTTCTACGCGCATGGGACGAATTGTTGGAAAAACAGTTGCCGAGCGTTTTGGTAAATCTTTATTAGAATTAGGTGGAAACAACGCTATTATTATTACGCCAACGGCTGATTTAAAAGTTGTTGTTCCTGGTGCTGTATTTGGCGCTGTAGGAACTTGTGGGCAACGTTGCACATCAACACGCCGCTTGATCATACACGAATCGGTTTATGACAAAGTAAGGGATGCCATTGTTGGTGCTTACGGACAATTAACTATTGGCAACCCATTAGATGAAAAAAATCATATTGGACCTTTAATCGATAAAGACTCCGTTAAAACATATTTAGCGGCTATTGCAAAAGCAAAAGCCGAAGGTGGAAACGTTTTAGTTGAAGGTGGCGTTCTAGAAGGTGAAGGTTACGAAAGTGGATGCTACGTGAAACCAGCTATTATTGAGGCAGAAAATCATTTCGAAATCGTACAACACGAAACGTTTGCTCCAATTTTATACCTTTTAAAATACTCCGGTGAAGTTGAAAATGCTATTGAAACACAAAATGGGGTTGCACAAGGTTTGTCATCATCAATTATGACCAACGATCTTAAGGAAGCTGAGAAATTTTTGTCTTATGCTGGTTCGGATTGTGGAATAGCTAACGTTAACATCGGAACTTCTGGCGCAGAAATTGGTGGTGCTTTTGGAGGCGAAAAAGAAACCGGTGGCGGTCGTGAGTCTGGATCTGACGCTTGGAAAGTGTATATGAGAAGACAAACAAATACTGTTAATTACTCTGATGAATTGCCTTTAGCGCAAGGCATTAAGTTTGACCTTTAAATACTTTGAAAAGCAAATCTATTAAGCGGTGGTTTGATTTCTATTTTCAGAGGTCCAACTACCTTTTAATAGTGCTTGTGTTCCTAATATGACGACCATACATAAAAGGGTACACAAAGCAAGAAGTTGTTTTTTAAGCTTTTTCATGGTAGTTATTCTAATAACATCAAGATAATAGAACCTTAAGCCGAGTACGCTTATTTCTGTACACTTGGATATGATTTTTGTATAAATGGAAACTGAAATCAAAAAGCAAGCCCTTTTGCGAATTCGCAAAAGGGCTTTTTAGTAAACCAACTAACTCAAATATGTGATATTACATTACCACAATGCCGCATCATTGTCGGGAGTGATAACTTTTTATCAATTTATTTAAAGTTACTTAGAATACCTTTTATTTACATTGAAGTTTACATCGTTCATACTTTAATCTGTACCAATGGAAATAAATTCTGTGTGGTTGGGAGATTCGCTCTTTGCTGATTACTAGCAATTAACGTGTAGAATGTTAACAATTTTAAGATTTTTTTAATACATTGTGTAGGAAACACTAAACCTATATCAACAATGACAAGAACAACCAAGTATCTATTGCTGATGCTCGT
>CBDUKC010000290.1:0-3553 GCA_965367705.1 uncultured Maribacter sp.
TATCCTGATGGTCGAGCCTACAATCTTGATGAAACCATACAGCGCGTACGTTACCGTGAAGGTTATGATAAAGAGGTGTTTATGGAAGACGGGAAAGTGTACAAAGTAGATTTAACACCGATGGCTACCAGTAATTATTTTGAAAAGGGTCACCGTATACGCATAGAAGTGTCCAGTAGCAACTTTCCACGATTTGCCCGGAATTTAAATACTGGCGGTAATAATTATGATGAAGCAGCGGGTATTATAGCTACTAACAACATTCATCATTCCAAAACATATCCGTCTCAAATTAGACTTCCTATCAAGAAATAGGTATCACAGAAAATAACTACAAAAAAGCCTTGTTTTCTTTCTAAAGAAAACAAGGCTTTTTGTACTAAAGTTTAGGCCTAGCGCAGGTTTGCTTGAAACAAACCGTAGTATCCAATACTGAGCGATATTTTTTGTAAAAAATAAATAATCCTAAATCCGAAGAAATCTAATTAAATAGGTCGGAAGACAAATATCGGTCCCCCCGATCGCAAATAATGGAGACGATTACGCCTTTATCCATTTGTTCAGCTAGGCGCAGCGCTACAGTGGTCGCTCCACCGCTGCTCATTCCGGAGAAGATACCTTCTTCCTTGGCCAATTTTCTCGCCATTGTCCGTGCATCATTTTCACTCACTTCCATCACGGTATCCACCTTTTTCGCATCAAATATTTTGGGTAAATACGCCTTTGGCCATTTGCGGATACCAGGAATCTTAGAACCATCGGTAGGTTGTACGCCTACAATCTGTATGTTAGCGTTTTGTTCCTTTAAAAAGGTAGAAGTCCCCATTATCGTTCCTGTCGTACCCATAGAACTTACAAAATGAGTGACACTACCATGCGTATCTCTCCATATTTCTGGTCCTGTTGTCTTATAGTGTGCTTTCCAATTGTCTGGATTCGCAAATTGATTGAGTAAAATAAATCCATCATTTACCACTTTTGCCTCTGCATAATCCCTAGCACCTTCTATACCTATATCGGCTGGGGTAAGAGTCACTTTTGCACCATAGGCACGCATGGTCTGCACGCGTTCTATAGTTGAGTTTTCTGGCATAACCAATTCAATATCCAAACCGTAAACCCCGGCAATCATAGCGAGTGCAATTCCAGTATTTCCGCTAGTTGCCTCTATTAACTTGTCAGTTGTTTTAATATGGCCACTTTCTAAACCACTTTTAATCATATTTAAGGCAGCGCGATCTTTTACACTACCACCAGGATTGTGTCCTTCCAATTTAAAAAGTAAGGTCACACCTGGATTTGTATTTAATACGCGAGAGGCTACCAAGGGGGTATTGCCAATTAAATCTATTAGGGCATTAGGCATTAGAAAGGGTTTTTATTTTTATTTCTGGTGTGTGAAAAACAGTAGAATCTGCAGGAACCGATGCGGTTAACCAAGCATTTCCTCCAATGATGCTATTGGCACCAATAACGGTGTTACCGCCCAAAATGGTCGCATTAGCATACACAGTAACGTTGTCTTCAATCGTCGGATGACGTTTGGTTTTTTGCAAGTGCTTTGCAACATAGAGACCACCAAGCGTAACGCCTTGATAAATTTTAACATGGTCTTTAATGACGGCGGTTTCACCAATCACCACTCCGGTACCATGATCAATATGGAAGGAATTTCCAATTTGAGCTCCTGGATTTATGTCTACACCGGTTTGTCTGTGGGCATACTCTGTCATAAGTCTAGGGACCAAAGGAAATCCTATGCTATAAAGCTCATGAGCCAGTCTGTAAATGGCAATGGCGTAAAAACCGGGATAAGCCATGTACACCTCTTCAATAGATAGGGAGGCAGGGTCGCAATTAACCGTAGCCTCAGCATCTTTATTCAGTTTTTCTAAAATACCAGGTAGTTTTTGCACATAGTTTTCCCAAACTTTTTTACAAGGCTTTTCGCTATCCCAGCATGCTAAATCTACCAATTCGTCAAATAATTCCGCTAATATGGTTAGATTAGTTTCTACAGGTGTTTCTATGTCGAACAGCGTATAAAATAGCGTATCCGTGAAGGTTTCCGTTTGTTTTTTCAATCGAAATCTCAAATTAGGTTGCTTTTTATGCTCCTGTATTTTTTCTATGATAGATTTATGTTCCATGCCTTTGTTTTGAATTCAAAATTAACCATTAAATCAAAAGAGCTCTAGGACAATTGGTTAACTTTAGCTTAAAATAACAACCTTTAAGTCGTATGGCACATCCAGTAATTACTAAAAACACCTTACAATTTTTAACAAAGCTTAAAAACAACAACAACAGGGATTGGTTTACTGAGCATAAAGCAACTTTTAAGGCAAATGAAACTGAAGTTAAAACCTTTTTAAATTCGGTAACCGAGCTTGTTCGTGCCCATGATGAAATTGAAAAACTTAAGGTTTTTCGTATTTATAGGGATGTTCGCTTTTCAAAGGACAAGACACCCTATAAGTATAATTTTTCCGGTTCCCTTTCTCGCGCAGGGAAAGAACGTCGTGGTGGGTATTATATACACATACAGCCACAAGGTAGTTTTATTGCAGCTGGATTTTGGAATCCGGAAAAGGAAGATTTACTCAGAATAAGAAAGGAATGGGAGGTTGATGCCTCTGATTTACGTGATATCCTTAAGGATACCAATTTTAAAAGTGTTTGGGGAAATTTAGCAGGTGAAGAGCTAAAAACCGCACCCAAAGGCTTTGATAAAGAAGACGCTAATATTGACCTTATCCGCAAGAAACAGTTCATTTTTGTCAAAAATTTCACAGATGCCCAAGTGACGTCTCCAAATTTCGCCGAAAACGTGAACCAAGCTTTTACCGCCATTCGTCCTTATTTTGACTTAATGAGCAACATTCTTACCACCAATCTTAATGGAGAATCCCTATTGGATTAAGCTTGGTTCTTCAAAAAACTGTAGTTGATCTTGTAGTCGCTTTACGGCCATACTCATTATTCTTTTATTCAAAGCCGATGAGTTTATACTATATTCCGCATATTCTTCTAGTGTAAACTGTCCCAAGATTATACCCTTTAAAGTATTGCGGAACTTCATGTCCTTCTGGACGGCATTAGCTATGTAGTCTAGTCTTGCCTCCTTTTTAAGCTCATGGAATCTATTTTTACCTCTCACGATATACTTTTGGAAGGAAGCCAATAATAAATCGTTCTGTAATTTAAGAATAGGGCGCAGTGTTTGGTTTTGAAAACGTTCTTCCTCACTCATATTAGGTAATATTCTAGCAGCACCAACTACGGGTCTTAATTCTAAAAGTTTCAGTGATCTTTCATTCATTGCTCTGTTTTTTATAAAGATATCCAATCGGTTGACCTCCTTCTGCTTAATGGATAGAAGTTTTAAAAAGATTATAAACAAGCGATTAGTTATAAATCTGCAGGATTAACATTATGATCTATCATTTTTTTTGAATTCAAATTAATAAAAAACACCTTAGTCGATTAGTAAATTATCATTTATACTACCCCTTGTTTTCGGTTTTGGCAAATATGTAAATTAAGGAGCCAA
>CBDUKC010000291.1:0-3537 GCA_965367705.1 uncultured Maribacter sp.
CCACGCCTTCCAATTTTAATGCGGTATAAAACTGCTCTGATTCTGCTATGGGTGTACGGTAATCTTCTTCTCCTGTGAGTAACATGGTTGGTGTAGTAACGTTAGCTACATAGTTTAAAGGGGAGCGCTTAAAATAGCTTTCTGGGTCTTCCCATGGCTTTTTGCCGAACCAATATTTAGAGAAGAAGGCAGCGCCATCTGCATACAGCACAAAGCTAGCCCAGTTGATAACGGGCTTAGCTACGACGGCAGCTTTAAAACGGTCCGTTTTACCTACAATCCATGCAGTTAACACGCCACCGCCGCTACCACCGGTAACAAATAAATTATCTGAATCAATATAACCTTTTTCAATCACGGCATCCACACCACTCATAAGGTCGTCATAATCATGGTTGGGATAATCATGGTGAATTAGATTACCAAATTCAGCACCGTAACTGGTACTTCCTCTAGGATTGGAATACAAAACCACATAACCGGCCGCTGCAAAGGCTTGAATTTCTGCGGAGTATACCGAGCCATAACTAGAGAAGGGTCCGCCATGGATTTCTAGTATGAAGGGATATTTTTTTGAAGGGTCAAAGTTGGGAGGAGTTACCACCCAGCCTTGTATATCTTGTTGGTCATAGGATGATTTCCACCAGAGTTCTTCTACATTTCCTAAGTTCTTAGCGGAAAAGAGATCGTCGTTTACGAAGGTAAGTCGCTTCGTTCCTTTCTTAGTTTGTACACCCAAATCTGCTGGATGCGCAGTGGTTCCAAGAGTATATGCGATATTTCCATTTTTGGATACGGTATACGTACCCGCATTGTAGGGCCTACCAAGAGATAATCCACCCACGTTGTTTACCTTATCGGTTACCTTGCCAGTGAGCGAGATATGTGCAATTTTCGTTTCGCCCTTATCATCGTACTGAAAGAAAAGCCCTTTCCCATCTCCTGCCCATTGGATATTGGAAATGTTACGGTCAAAATCAGCTGACAAAAGCGTTGGAGTTCCACCAGAAATAGTACGTACGTATAATTGATTCTGTTGGTAGCCTAACAATTTATCATCTAAACCTGTGTAGGCCATTTTACTGCCATCTGGTGAAATTTTCGGAGAATCGTCCGGGCCGTAACGGTCAGTGAGTTTCGTAATGCTGTTATCATTTAAACTAAGGGCATAAATCTCGCTATCGTTTGGCTCAAAAGCTTCATCAGAATTAAAATTAGCGGAAAAATACACCGTTTTCCCATCGTTTGACCATTCTGGTGCACCATGGTCAAAATCGGTAGACGTCAGTTGTTTTGGCGTGCCACCGTCTATGGACAAGGTGAATAATTGCGTGTTTCCGCCTTTTATATAACCTTGGCCATCTCCTCTATAGTTTAGTTTGTCTATGTACGTTGGTGGCTTATTCCATTTGGCGCCTTCGGGTTTAGCTGGCATTTTTATGATAGATTCATTGGCTTTGGGCACGAACATCGTAAAGGCTACATAACGGTCGTTCGGAGACCAGCTTACAGCGCCTGGTGATTTAGGTGTGTTGGTCAATGGGGCAACTTCTTTGGAGTCCATCCACATGACAAAAAGTTTCATCCGTTCATCCTGCCTATTGGACTTAAAAATGATTTTATCGCCGGCGTGTGACCAACGCGGGTAAAAATCGTTCTGATTCCCTGTTGTTATCGGTCTATTTTTGGAACCATCACTATTCACCAGCCAAATGTTGGATAAGTTTTTATCCGTCATGATATCCTTAAAATTCCGGACATATAGAATTTGACTCCCATCTGGTGAGATTTGGGGGTCGGAAACATACTCCATATTAAAAATATCTGTCAGTTCTAGATTGGTTTTTGTCTGACCTATAATTAAGGATGTGGTGCATAGGAATAAAAGAAGTAGTGGCCGAATCATAATTGTAGTTTTATTGGTTATTTAAGTAAGCAATGAAGATAACGAATAACTCGAAATAATTTTGGAACTTTACTGATATATAACGCGTTTAAAATCAGAAGGGAAAATGAAGGTTTTATTTATTGGGGGAACAGGGAATATTAGTACGGCATCTAGCCGATTGGCCGTTGAAAGGGGCATGGATCTTTTTTTGTTAAATCGTGGAAATTCCAAAGTACCCATTAATGGCGCAACTCCTATCATAGGTGATATCACCAAACCTGAAACCCTTACCGAATTAAAACAACACCTATGGGATGTGGTGGTCAACTGGATTGCCTTTACTCCAGAAGATATTGAACGTGACTTGGCCCTGTTTAGCGCAAAGACCAAGCAATATATTTTTATCAGTTCTGCTTCTTGTTATCAGACGCCTTTAAGTTATCCTGTAATTACAGAATCTACCCCTGTATGTAATAATCTTTGGGACTATTCCCACAATAAAATTTTGTGCGAGCAACGCTTACAAAAAGCTTATAGTGAGGAGGGTTTTCCAATGACCATTGTACGGCCTTCTTTAACATATGACACGGTAATCCCCGTAGCTATTGGGGGTTTTGACAAGTATAATATTGTTGATCGAATCAAAAAAGGCAAGGAAATCATCATACATGGCGATGGAACTTCGTTATGGACAGTTACACATGCCGATGATTTTGCCAAGGGCTTCGTTGGTTTGTTAGGACTCACCCAGGCCATTGGCCATCCATTTCATATCACTTCCGATGAGGTCTTGACCTGGAATATGATTTACAAGATTTTGGCCGATGCCATCGGAAAAGAGGCCAAGGTAGTCCACATTGCTTCGGATTTTATCTGTACCGTGGCGCCATCGTTCAGTGGGTCCCTTTTGGCGGATAAGGCTGAAAGTGTACTTTTTGATAACACCAAGATTAAAACCTTTGTACCTGGTTTTAAGGCGACTATTCCGTTTGCTGAAGGTATAAAACGCACCTTGAAATGGCTGGAGGATAACCCTAAAAAACAACGTATTGATGCTGAAACAGAAGCCAATATTGAAGCTATTTTGAAGGCATATAAAAGCCTGGGCTAGTTTCTCGGTACAGAGACGCTAGCAAGGCTAAATCCTTAGATTTAGCTTTTTAATTCTGCTACAAGGAGGCCATAATCATACTGTAAATCTACATGTAGGAGGGTAATTTTCTTTTCCACAAAAAGCAGTTGACGCTCATATAAATTTAGTAAGGTCGTGTTTCTAGTAATGGAGGGTGTAAATGCTTGGAGTTTCTTACAAAAGTAGAGCAGGAGAACCACCTCGGTTTCCTTATTTCCGGAATACCGAATGTGCTTTTTTACGTTCCGTAGAATTTTCCGAACACTTTTTTTAATGTAGAAGTAACTGTTGGTGTTAATAGAGGTAAATTCTTGATCTATTTCTGCTTTCAAACCTTCAATATAACCCGCTTCGTGATCGGATTCAAAGAGTAAGTAGGTCAGTAGTTCCTTGTTCTCTTTCTTGAATTTGGAAAGGCGCAGGCATAGTTCGAGCAGTTCTTCCGGGTTTCTTTGCTGGAGCTCTTTTTTGATCTGGACAACGGTAGCAGCTTTCATGGCTTAAAAATACTTTAAAA
>CBDUKC010000292.1:0-3526 GCA_965367705.1 uncultured Maribacter sp.
GGTAGATTAGGGGATTGAAGGTTGCCAATGGTTTTTATTTGTTCTAAATGAGTGGTTAGTTTTTCAATTTCCTGTGCAACAACATAATCTGTAACTTGGTATCCGTTTTTAGCGGAAATAGCTATTTCTAAGGGTCTAAATCCTACATAGTTTTTCTGAAAAAAATTGAAATCTCTAGCTATGTTGCTTTGATTTGGTAAGGTTTGTTTAAACTCATGATTTGTAGTAACGAGACTTATGCCATAAATACAGAGCAGCATAAATACTAAAGTTCCTATAATAATTTTGTTAGGATTGTTTTTAGTAATGGTATTGATTCGTAATAAATAAGTCACCCATTTTTTAGAAACACTTTTTTGTCCGATAAGTCTTTTCTTTGGCATACTAATTAAAAGTGCACCGGTAAAGCAAATAACAGTGATGTAGGCGACCATGACCCCTAGCGCTGCATTAATTCCAAATTCGCGAATGCTTACCAATCTTGAGGATAGCAGGGTTATAAAACCAATTGCGGTAGTAACAGAAGTCAGCAAGGTGGTTAGTCCTACTTCTTTAAGCGAGGATACAATTGCTACATATTTATCTTTTCCGCTTTGGATTTTACGTATAAAGCTATCGGTCAAATGGATAACATCGGAGGTGCCTACAATGAGCATGAGAACTGGGTAAAATGCAGCCATAGCATTTAACTCCTTTCCAAGTATAGCTAATAAGCCAAGGAATAGGAGTAGAGAGAGTCCAATGGAGGCTACAGATATCAAGACAACGGGCAAACTTCTGTATACTAATAACAAAATAATAAATACAAGAATTGATGCGATAACGGTGGTTTTAAGTACCTCGCTTTTTTGCATGTCCACAATGGCTTCATAAAAAAAAGCCCTACCTAAGATATGATAATCCGTAAGCTTATTCCTATGGAGTGCGCTGCGAACTTGGTTCAGTAATAACTCAGAATCATTATAATCTAAATTATCTTCTGTGGTAAGGGCAAGTACTAAGGAGTTAGCCTGTTCATCTATTAAAACATTAAGGAATAATTTATCTTCCAATAGCTTATCCCAATCTTTTTGATATTGAGTGCTATCCCCTATATGAATAATTGGTAAACCTGTGTATCCAAATGATGTTTTTAATGGGTACGATAGTGTAGTTAAAGAAGTACCCTCTGTAACAAAGTTGAAGGATTTACTTTCTTGTGAAAACGAATCAAAACGGTTTAAGAAGTTTTTTTCAAAAACTCCGTTATCATTTTTGACGGCAATGAGTAAAAAGTTGTCATCCGTACCAAATTCTGCAACAAACTCGTTGTAGAAGGTTAAATCAGGGTCTTTTTCAGGGAAAAATTGACTAAAATCAAATGAGAATTTTAAATTATCTATAACGGTAGCGGAAAGGATACCCAATGTTAGAAAGAGGACAATACTTATTTTTTTTAGAAAAGGTAGCCTCTTCATACCCTGGAGCAGGATTTTAGGATATTAACGTTCATCAGGATGCAAATTAATAAAACGAATCCGATTGTATGGTATAATTCAACAGGGTTGTAGTGTTTTGATAGGGTGTTTGTGTTTGGAAGGTTTACAAGCTAATAAAATTATCAAGGTCTAAGGTCCAGTCATAATCCTTATAACTAAGGTCAATATCTTTTGAAGTAGGTATTAAGCCTTGTTTCTCAAGTATCTTTTTTACTCCGCTCTTACCATTAAAATCCCCGCGAAACCAACTAAATAATGAGGTGACTGCAACTTCCTTCTTCTCCTTACTATATACGGTTGTGTTCTTTAGGTAGCTTGAGGTGCCTTTTTCAAATTGTTCATCTAACCTCTCCCATTCATATATAGACACAGGCGGACAGTCTTTGGCACCACAGTTTAGTGCAAAGTGTATGCGGTAGTCTCTTTTGTCTACTCTTAATTTTCGTTCAAACTTGTTAGGAAACCATTTGCGAATCATACCGAGGCCATATTCCCATTGCGATTTTCTGATAATACCATGTTCTATCTTTGCAAAAGAGATTGTTTCCCCAGCTATGGTAATTTGTTCCTTTTTAAAAAAAGATCCGCGGTCATCGTACAGTTCTGGTTGCTCTTTAAGGATAACTTGGATGTACGCGTTGTATACGTTAACCCAGAAGGCTAATCTTTTTGCATCGTTATTCAAGGCTGCGTCTAGCTCGGCTATGGTTGTCCTTGCTAATAGTTCCTGAATTTCCTTAGTGTCTTTATTTAGTTTTATCCGCTCTAAAAATGTTTCGGATATTTTATTAAAATCAACTCCCACTGTAGTAGCCATTTGTGCTTCCATCGGATTTTTACAAGAGATAAGAATAAATAAGAATGACAAAATAGCGTTGGTATATTTCATAATAAAGCTTTGGCTTAACCACATGTACGTAAAAGACTTACCTGTGGTTTTATAAATAGGTCGTAAAAGCGAAAAGAACTTTCAAAAACACCATTTTCTTTTAAAAAATAGAACCTTTCTTATGGTTTTACGTAGCTTTAACTGAGAGCAAAGCTATGATGATTTTAGGTATAAACGAGTAGCCGCATAGCGGTAGCTAAAACGCATCTTTTATGATAAGCATAATTATTCCTGCTCATAGGGAAGAAGAAAATTTAAATATACTTTTATCTCATATTGCGACTGTGCTGGATAGAGATGGCGCTGAGGTAATACTTGCATTACCACCTGAAAGCCAAACCTATGCATTGAATGATTTTGAAGGAAAGGTGAGGTTACTGCGCTGTAAAGAACAGGGTAGGGCGGTACAAATGAACGAAGGCTCTATGCTGGCAAAAGGAGAGATTTTGGTTTTTTTACATGCTGATGTCAAACCTCCGTTAACATTTTTAAGGGATATTAACAATGCGCTGAATGGAGGATATGATGCAGGTTTTTTTTCCTACAAGTTTGACAAAAATAATTTTTGGTTAAACATCAACGCTTCCTTTACTGGGCGGGACAGTATGTTCACTGGAGGCGGAGATCAATGTTTATTTATTCGAAAATCAATTTTTGAGAAATTGGGTCAATTTGACCAGCACCAATTGTTGATGGAAGACTTTGAGTTTTTTAAACGGATGAAAAAAGCGCTTATTCCCTATACTATTATTAGGAGAGACCTTATTGTTTCTGCACGTAAATATGAACGTAATTCATACCTTAGGGTCAACTTATCAAACTTACTGCTTGTAATTCTATTTAATTTGGGGTTTTCAAGCACTAGATTAAAATCCATTCACGATAAATTAATTCACAGTTCATAGCATGGCCGAAATTATTAATGGGATACAACAAATAGGAATAGGAGTTACCAATACTAAGCAGGTTTTTAATTGGTACCGTCAATATCTAGGATTCAATATTCTTGTATTTAAAGACGAAGCAACAGCTTCCTTAATGACAAAGTATACCCAAGGAGAACCGCAAAGAAGGGATGCCTATCTATCCTTAAATATGAAAGGCGGTGGTGGTTTAGAGATATGGCAGTTCAAAGACCGTGTGCCAAATGCGCCTGAAA
>CBDUKC010000293.1:0-3518 GCA_965367705.1 uncultured Maribacter sp.
ACCGAAAAACATGCCGAGGGCTGGATTGCTGTTGTGATGAGTTTTGCCGTTCTATTAACAACACACAGTATCGTGGCAATTTTAATGGTAACCGATTTTACTAAAAAAACAGGAAAACAAATGGGTGTATCCAAAATTAGACGTGCAAATTTATTAAGTTTGATTGCCTGTATCTTTCCATTCGTACTTCCGTATTTTATTCCTGTCATTTTAATGGCGAATATGACAAATACGGGTACTGAATTTGGCATTGCACAAGTAAGTCCCTTAGAAGTAGGACTTAATAATTTTATGTCTTGGGGATTGCTGCTTATGGCATTGATTACTTTGATTTTTGGCTGGGGAAGAACAAAATTAAAACTAAATGAAGAAGACTAAAGGGTTAAGAGACGACCAATTTGAACTATACGACTTGACTATAATGGTTGAAAAAATTGACGGCAATTGCACCTGTAATATGACCGTTGGTGATAAATTTCACTTAAAAGGAGGCAAACTATCTATGCCTGATAATTCAGATTTTTGCTTGTATGCCCTACAATCCACTATTCCCCTCTTACCCACAAAACAGAGAAAAAACCACCCCGCGGACTGGATGGAAACAGATGCCCGCGTAGTATGCCCAGACCCAGAGTGCAAATTGGTTATGCGAATTGACCGTGATACACTTCGGATTTTAAACCATAATGATGTTAGCCCGGTGAAATGGAATCAAAAGAAATAATAATAGCTAATTCTAACAAGCGATGAAAAAAATTATAAGTACTCTTTCTCTAGTTACTCTTATTTTGATTGGATGTAAATCCAAAACTGACAATCCGGAAGAAACTAAACTACCAAGAGTAGCCATTGCTGGTATTGGCATAGAATCCAGTACCTTCTCCCCTGCACAAACACAAGAAGAGGCATTTCATGCACGTATTGGTGATTCCATTTTCGGACGCTACCCGTTCTTTGCAGATGGAACAGACATTCGTATGCGGGCGGAATGGGTGCCTACACTATTAGGAAAATCATTACCTGGTGGTATTGTAACAAGGGAAGCCTATGAATCTATGGTAGGGAAAACGCTCAAGATGTTAGAAGAGAACGGGCCTTATGATGGACTTTTTTTTGATATCCATGGTGCCATGAGTGTTATGGGTATGGAGGACGCAGAAGGTGATTTAATCAAACGTATTCGAGACGTAATAGGTGCCGATGTTTTGGTTTCAACCTCTATGGATTTGCATGGTAATGTCACCGAAACCCTGGCCCAACATTCCGATATGATTACCTGTTATAGAATGGCGCCACATGAAGATGCCCTAGCATCAAAAGAACGGGCAATCACTAATTTATTGGACCGTTTGGAAAGCGGAAAAGGCAAGCCTAAATTCAAAGCTTGGATTCCTGTTCCTATTCTATTACCCGGAGAAAAAACCAGTACCCGCATCGAGCCAGGAAAAAGTTTGTATGCAAAAATTCCAGCCTTTGAACAACAAAACGGTGTTATCGATGCCGCTATTTGGATGGGCTATCCGTGGGCGGACGAATCCCGCAACCATGGTGTGGTCATGGCTGTAGGAGATGATAAGGAACAAGTAACCAAAGCGGCCGAAGCATTAGCTAAGGCCTATTGGGATGTCCGAAATGAATTTGAGTTTGTAGCACCAGTAGCCACATTAGAAGAAAGTCTAAAAATGGCTTTAGAGAGCGACAAAAAACCATATATGATTAGTGATATGGGGGATAATCCAACGGCTGGTGGTGCAGGTGATGTTACTTGGACACTCAGGGAATTATTGAACCGGCCCGAATTTAAATCGGAAACCGGACCATCATTGATCTATGCCTCCATTCCTGGACCGGAACTCGTTGCAGAAGCATTAAAAGTAGGCGTGGGCAGCACCGTATCTGCTATGGCAGGCGCTCAAGTAGATGACCGCTTTGCACCTCCCTTAAAGTTAGAAGGAACAGTTACCGCCATACGAGAAGGCGATCGCGATGCTAAGGTAGAAGTAGTTGTCAAAATTGGAAGCATAAGTGTAATCGTCACCGACCAACGCAAACCCTACCATCAAGAATCAGATTTTACAGATTTGGACTTAAATCCCAGGGATTCTGACATTGTTGTGGTGAAAATAGGATATCTGGTTCCTGAGCTTTATGAGATGCGTGGCGATTGGATTATGGCGCTCACACCTGGTGGTGTAGACCAAGATTTAGAACGTTTAGGCTACGAAAACATCAAGCGCCCTATGTTTCCTTTGGATACCGATATGAAAGACCCTGATTTAAGTGCGCGACTAATCAAGGCATCTGACGAATAGAAATTAAGCGTTAGTTTTAAATATAAAACAGATGAAAAAACTAGTGTTTCTGGTGATTTGTAATACTGCTTTTTTTGTAGCCTATGCGCAAACAACAAAGGCTACTTTAAAACAATTGACAGAGGAATTAGAACAAATCTCTAAACTAGGGCACATCAACGGATTTTCAGTTGCCATTGTTAACTCAGATTCCATAGTATATACCCAAGGGTTTGGGTATTCAGATATCATACAAAAAAAGGACTATACTGCGAATACGGTTCAAACTATAGCCTCTATCTCCAAAACAGTGATCGGCATATCCTTGTTAAAAGCACAGGAATTGGGTAAACTAAAGCTAGATGACCCAATAAACAAATACTTACCTTTTAAGGTTCTTAATCCTTATTTCCCAGCGGAACCCATTACAATCAGACATTTGGCATCACATACTTCCACAATAAAAGACGCTTCGCAATACGAAGGAAAAGGGTATGTTTTGATAGAAAGGGAAAACGCCGGGACCAAGGTGAACAAAAATTTCAGGCCACCGAATGAGATGATGGATTATGCTGTTTTTTTGAAAAATATCCTAAGTGAAAAAGGAGCATGGTACAAGAAGAAAAACTTCCTCAAAAAGAAACCTGGGGAAATTTTCGAGTATTCAAATATTGGTGCGGGCCTGGCAGCTTTAGTCCTTCAAAATGCAGTGAACGAACCTTTTCATCAGTTTTCCAAGACCCATGTTTTTACACCCTTAAATTTATCCAATACGGGTTGGTCCTTAAGCGATGTTGACGGGTCAAAACACACAAAATTATATGCAGATATAGAAACGGAACTTGCTCCCTACCAGTTGATTAATTATCCAGATGGAGGGTTGATTACCTCATCTACCGATTTGGGATTATACCTTAGTGAATTGATTTCGGGATATCAAGGAAAAGGCGCAGTGCTCAATAAGGAAAGTTATGCGGAATTATTCTCCCCTAACCTGAATGATGACAACCATAGGAACAGAAGTGAAAGTAGTTATAATGACGAGTACAACATGGGTATTTTCATGGGAATGTCTGCAACTGGGCAAATAGGTCATTCTGGCGGAGACCCAGGAGTTACAAGTCTAATGTTCTTTAATTCGGACACTAAAATTGGTAAGCTTCTTATGGCG
The DNA here is from genome assembly GCA_965367705.1 of uncultured Maribacter sp. Taxonomy (GTDB): domain Bacteria; phylum Bacteroidota; class Bacteroidia; order Flavobacteriales; family Flavobacteriaceae; genus Maribacter. Next base: position 3,463 of record CBDUKC010000293.1, read on the forward strand.
AATACAAAACTGAGTAAAGAAGGAATTAAAAATTTTATTCAGATTTTCAAAACACT
>CBDUKC010000294.1:0-3504 GCA_965367705.1 uncultured Maribacter sp.
ATGGGTATGGAGAAGATAGATTTTTTCTGGTATCTTAAAAAAATAGCTTGGTTGGCATTTGTTGGTTTTGTTAGTGGTGCCATAGTGTTCATATTATTAAGAGATTTTGTCTTGAACGCATAATTTAATTCATAGAACCACGTTATAAAGGCAAATTCCATAATTTAAGAACCTTATGTTGTTATTTCAAAATTTGGCCCAAGATGGAGCTGAAGAAGTCCTTTCCGAAGAAAAGACCTTATCCGTAATAGATTTGGTGATTAATGGTGGAACAGGAAGTGTTATCATCATCACAGTACTTTTTTTAATGCTGGGTGTTGCCCTCTACATCTATTTTGAACGATTGTTGGCTGTGAATGCCGCATCTAAAATAGATAAGAATTTCATGAATCAGATACGAGACTATGTCACTACAGGGAAGCTAGAGGCTGCAAAATTATTATGTGCACAAACTGATTCTCCGGTAGCTAGATTGACGGAAAAAGGAATTTCTAGAATTGGTAAGCCACTTGATGATATCAACACCGCAATAGAAAATGCGGGTACCTTAGAGGTATACAAACTAGAAAAAAACGTAAGTGTACTAGCTACGGTAGCGGGAGCTGCTCCGATGATTGGTTTTTTAGGAACTGTTATTGGGATGATATTAGCGTTTCATGAGATGGCCAGCAGTGGTGGTCAAGCAGAGATGGGGTCATTGGCCTCCGGTATTTATACGGCCATGACTACAACGGTTGCAGGTTTGATCGTAGGTATTATTGCTTATGTCGGATACAACCATTTGGTAAATAGAACTGATAAGGTGGTACATAAGATGGAAGCCAACGCAGTAGATTTCTTGGATTTGTTGAACGAACCACTTTAATCTTTCAAGATGAAGTTAAAAGGAAGAAATAAGGTGAGTCCAGATTTCAGTATGTCGTCTATGACGGATATTGTTTTCTTGCTTTTGATATTTTTTATGTTGACGGCCAACTCGCCAAACGCATTGGATTTGTTGTTGCCAAAAGCAAAAGGGAAATCGACCAACACACAGAATGTTTCCGTTAGTATCGATAAAAATTTGCAGTACTACATAAACAACGAGAGAATAAACGGAGAATATATTGAAATTGAATTAAAAAAAGCACTGGAGGGACAAGATAAACCTACCATTATTCTTAGGGCAGAAGAGAGCGTTGCTATTAAAGAAGCTGTTAACGTTATGGACATTGCCAATAGGAACAATTACAAGGTGATTTTAGCGGTGCGCCCTAACTAATGGCGTTTCTAGACACTACACATAAAAAGAAATCATTTACACTAACAACGCTACTTTTGAGTATGCTCTTGTTAGTGCTTTTCTATATAGGGCTTACTTATATGGACCCACCCATTGAGAACGGAATCTCGGTTAATTTTGGAACTACTGATTTTGGTAGTGGAAGGGTTCAGCCTAAGGAAAAAATTCGTTCAGAGCCATTAGATACGCCACCTGTAGAACCGACCAAACAGCAGGTGGCGCAACAAGTGGAAGAAGTAGAGGAGGAGGAGGTTGAAGAAAAACCAACTGTTAAAGAAGCTCCTGCGGAAAAATTACTTACCCAAGAAGACGAAGAGGCTATTCGAATAAAGCAGGCTAAGGATGCCAAGAAAAAAGCAGATGATGCCGCTGCCGAAGCAAAGCAGAAGGCCGAAAACGAAGCAAAGAGGGCAAAAGCTGCGGCTGCGCAATTAGCGAAAGAAAAACGGGATGCAGAGGAGCGCGCCCAAAAGGAGCAAGAGGCCAAAAAGGCAAAATTAGATGCACTTATGGGAGGATTGAACAAATCTGACGGTACCGCTACTGGTAGCGAGGGTGATGACAATAGCGCTGGAGACAAAGGCAGTCCAGACGGCGATCCGTATGCGACTAGTTATTACGGTAGTCCCGGGTCAGGCAGTGGCACCGGTGGATACGGACTTAACGGTAGGTCGTTGGTCAATCAAGGAAAAGTACCTCAGGAATGTAACGAAGCAGGTCGGGTGGTCGTTGAAATAGTGGTAGATAGGAACGGGAAAGTTATAAAAGCTACGCCCGGTGTAAAAGGCACTACGAACAATAATCCTTGTCTTTTAGAGCCAGCCAGAAAAACCGCCTTAATGCATAAATGGAATTTAGATGCTAATGCACCTAATCAGCAAGTGGGTTTTGTGGTCGTAAACTTTAAATTGGGAGAGTGACCTACGCGGAAACCTTGACTTGGATGTTCGCCCAGCTTCCCATGTACCAACAAAAAGGTAAAAAGGCCTTCAGGGCTAAATTGGATGGAATTCGTACCTTATCCAATCATCTAGATAATCCACATCATCGTTTCAAAAGTATACATGTAGCCGGAACTAACGGAAAAGGCTCTAGTAGTCATATGTTGGCTTCAATTCTGCAAGAAGCTGGATATAAGGTAGGTTTATATACCTCACCACATTTAAAGGATTTTAGGGAGCGAATACGAATAAATGGGATACCGGTCAGCGAAACCTATGTCGTTGATTTTATCGGTACGCATAAGGCGTTTATTGCTAGGAACAGCTTCTCGTTCTTTGAAATGACCGTAGGTATGGCCTTTGCTTATTTTGCAAAGGAACAGGTAGATATAGCCATCATAGAGGTAGGTTTGGGCGGAAGGCTGGACTCAACGAATATTATAGTCCCCGAAGTTTCTCTGATTACCAATATTGGATATGATCACATGGATATTTTGGGCGATACTTTGGATAAGATTGCGTTTGAAAAAGCAGGCATCATTAAGCAAGATGTACCTGTGGTGATTAGCGAACACCAGCCTGAGATAGCCTGGGTTTTTGAAGATAGAGCAAGAGCTCAATCTGCAGAACTGAGCTTTGCGAGCCAAAAAGATGTACCGGTATATCCGACTTCATTGATGGGGGACTATCAGAAAAAAAATATAAAAGGTGTTTTAGAAACGCTAAATAGATTAAAGGGGTTTCAGGTGGATGTCTCACACATAAAGTACGGTCTGCTTCATGTAAGCGCAAATACCGGACTACAGGGAAGGTGGCAGATTTTGAAGGAAAATCCCATGGTGATTTGCGATACGGCCCATAACAAGGAAGGACTGGTTTTGGTGCTAGAGCAATTGAAACTGCTGGATTATAAGCGTTTACATATGGTGTTGGGATTTGTAAAAGAAAAGGATTTAGATGCCATTCTACCTCTTTTTCCTAAAAATGCAACATACTATTTTTGCAAACCGAATATTCCAAGGGGTTTAGATGCTCATGTATTAGCTGGAGCAGCAAAAAAATACGCTTTGGAAGGAAGGGTATTTGCTAGTGTTTCCGAAGCCTATAAAGCTGTAAATGAGGCCGCTTCGAAAACAGATTTAATTTTTGTTGGCGGCAGTAATTTTACAGTAGCCGAAGTTCTATAAATTTTATTGATTTTTCTTTTGGAGTACACAAAACTATTCTATATTTGCACTCCTTTTGGGGCTCTTAGCTCAGTTGGTTCAGAGCACCTGCCTT
>CBDUKC010000295.1:0-3461 GCA_965367705.1 uncultured Maribacter sp.
TTTGACCTTACCACGGACAGAGCAAATAGTGGAAGTCCTAGATGGAGCCCAGATGGCAAATTTATTTATTTCTTGTCGGATAGAAGTTTTACGTCCTTGGTCAGAAGTCCGTGGGGCCCTAGACAACCAGAGCCCTATTTTGATGCCAGTGAAAAGCTATATCATATTGCCCTGCAAAAAGGAACCAGATCTCCCTTTAGGGAAGCGGATGAACTTGAAATAGCTTCAAAAGAAACCGATACCGATGATACGGCTAAGAAGAAGGGTAAAAAAGATGCCGATGAAACTAAGGAAAAATCTGTGGTGGTAACCATTGACCAAAGCGGGATTAAAGAGCGTCTACAAGAAGTACCTATTAAGGCAGGGAACTATAGCCAATTAGAAGTTAATACCAAAGCAATATATCTAGTTTCCAGTGAAACCGGACTTAATGCTAAAAATCATTTGGCCGTTCTAAAAATAGAAAATGAGGATGTTGAACTCAGTACTATGATTAGTGATATTGACAGCTATGAATTATCAGGTAATGGAGAAAAAATCTTGGTTATAAAACAAAAAAACATGTACATGGTTGAAGCCGATACTGGTGAATTAAAAGATATTTCAAAAAACAAGATTGATGTTACTGGATGGCGTTTTGCCATTACCCCTAAAGAAGACTGGAAACAGATTTTTACCGATGCATGGCGCATGGAACGTGATTATTTTTATGATAAAAATATGCATGGTGTGGATTGGGATGCGATGCATGCCAAATATCTACCCTTGGTAGATAGGGTTACTACACGTAATGAATTATCAGACCTTATTGGTCGTTTTGTCGGGGAACTATCAGCATTGCACACTAGTGTACGTGGAGGTGACACGCGAAGTGATGAAAAGAATATTGTGGTTGCCAGTTTAGGAGGGGAATTTAGTCGCGATGTAGAAAATGGTGGGTATCGCATAGATTATATTTATAAGGTAGACCCTGACTATCCAGATGGTAAATCTCCATTGGATGACCCATATTTGGATGTTCGCATCGGTGATATTATAACCAGTGTCAATGGTGTTGATGCTTTGTCAGCCATAGATATTGGAGCACTGATTCGAAATCAAGTTGGCAAGCAAGTGCGATTAAAGCTTAAGAGGGATGCTGTATCTCGGGATATTATTGTTACGCCAATTGCCTCCTCCTATGACCTTCGCTACAGCGACTGGGAATATGGTAAACGTTTAGAAGTAGAGGAAAAAGGTAAAGACGAAATAGGCTACCTACACCTTCGTGCTATGGGTAATAATGATATTAGTCAGTTCTATAGGGAATTCTATCCTATTTTTAATAAATCGGGATTAATTGTGGATGTACGCTATAATTTTGGTGGGAATATTGATAGTTTCATCTTAGAAAAATTACTTAGAAAAGCTTGGATGTATTGGAAGGCTAGGGCAGGGGAACCATATTGGAACATGCCTTATGCTTTTAGAGGTCACATTGTTGTCCTTGTTAATGAAAACACATATTCTGATGGCGAAGCCTTTGCAGACGGCTTTAAAAAACTTGGTTTGGGAACTACAATTGGAACGCGAACGTGGGGCGGTGAAATATGGCTCCATGGGGGTAACAGGTTGAGCGACAATGGCCTTGCCAGAGCCCCTATGATGGGTGTTTATGGGGATAACGGAGAATGGTTGATAGAAGGTCACGGCTTTGTGCCGGATATTGAGGTCGATAATTTACCGCATGCTACCTTTAATGGGCAAGATGCACAACTTGATGCAGCTATAAAGCACCTTCAAAAGTTAATTAAAGAAGACCCGCGCGAGATACCAGCGCCACCGGCATATCCAGATAAATCATTCGATAATAATTCAAAATCCAAGGAATAGAGTAGTTATTTATAGCATGCTGTTGCCAATTTTAAAAGCTCTGCTCACAATACGTTATAGAAGATTTGGGTCCACAGTATTTTGATGCGATGATCGTGTCGGTTCTTTTTTTCTATAGTTATGCACCTTATAAATAGTACTAAATAAGGTTTAGCTGCGTTGTTATAGCCTAAAACATAAGCTATGACCTCATTTAAATCAATTTTTATCCTTTTTCTGTTATGTCCTTTTATGCATTTTGCACAAGTGGAGGAAAAATGGAATACAGAAATACCAACCGATATTTTGTGGCAGGAGGTTACGGCGTTAGGAAACTTTATTGTAAGCTCACGAGAGGGATTAATTGGCTTGGACGCGGAGACTGGTGAGATTATTTGGAGCAAGCGAGATCATGGTAATCTAGATAGGGCGGCTTTTGAAGAGCTTCCCAATAGCCCATTTTTTACGGTTACAGGCGAAAATACCCTACATCTTTTTGACCAGTTCAGTGGACAGGAAGTCTTTAATTCCGAGAATGCCGGACTTAAGGAGATTGCGAGCTACTTTTTGTTATATGATTCAAATACAATTCTTGTCGCAGGTACCGGCTGGAGCAAAGAACCATTATTGGTATCCGCAAACATGTCCGATGGTAGCGTATCCTGGACGTTGGAGGAAAAGTTCGGAAGTATCATTAATGTAAATGAACTTAAAAACCAAGAACTACTCATTGTTACCTTATTCAATAACTACAAAGTGCGTGTAGATACGGGAGCAATTGTTTGGAAAAACACGAATTCTAAGGAAAATGCCCAAATAGAAAACCTAACTGGCTTAGGTGCTTTACTTAAGGAAGCTGCCGAAAACATGGCACAAGAAATGGACTTTCAACTCCGTTATTACGAACCTCAAGGAAGCGAAGTGTTTTATCTAGGCACCCAAAGGGAAGGGCAGACAGGAGCGACCATAACGACCGGAACACCAAAAATAAAATATACCAGTCAGTTTAACGCCTATAATACGAATGATGGGAATTTGATTTGGGACACACCACTAGAAGTTAAAGGTGCCTTGAGTCATGTGAGCTTTTTAGAAAATGGCCTACTTGTGTTACCCGATGATGGAAACAGCACCAAGATAAACCTATTTGATTATCAAACCAAAGAAGGTCTTTGGGGAAAGAAAGGCCGTGGTATTAAAATCAAGGGAGGGATATATGATTATTTGGATTCAGGAAATGGAATTCTATTGGTTTCAAGAACGGATAATAAGGATTTCTTAAATTTTTTAGATCCTATTGCTGGAGCCATAACGTTTGAAAAACCTGTGAAGGTTGATGGGACTGTGGTAGGTATTGTACCACTTGCCAATTCAATCTTATATCTTACGACCTCGTCGATGAATATTTTAGATCAGAATACAGGTACGCTTAAGTGGCAAAATAGTATTCAAACCAGTCCAAACCTTACCGCTGAGCACGATGGTAAAATATACGTTTACGATTATGGTTCCGGATTGATAAACGTAGTGGATATGACAACTGGGGAGCTTACTGAACTATCGAATGTACAGCTGGGTTTCGACGGTAGGGAAACTCCAAGACAACTAGA
>CBDUKC010000296.1:0-3438 GCA_965367705.1 uncultured Maribacter sp.
ACCGCTTCTGGAACGTCTGAACTGGTTTCCATGCGTGTGGGAGATACACTAACTTTAAAAGGGCTTAATTTTTCCAACCCTACCACACAAGATCCTTACGGTTCTTATGATATTATTAAAGTAGTACACCGTTTTGACCATAGCGGACATTACACTAATTCTTTTGAGGGCGTACCTCAAGGTACAGAGCACCTACCCTACTCAAACAGCTTTGCGGTGCCAAGGGCAGCTGACCAGCGCGGTATTGTACTGGACAATGCTGACCCAGAAGGACTAGGTCGTATAAAAGTACAATTCCCATGGCAAAAAGCTATGGGCACAAGCACGCCATGGATAAAAATGGTTACTCCTTATGCCGGTAATGGAAAAGGATTCTATTTTATCCCAGAAAAAGACGAAGAAGTATTAGTGGGCTTTGAAAACGGAAACTCCGAAAAACCCTATGTAATTAGTGCCGGTTTCAACACAAAAGCCAAAAGTGAGTATTACAATTCAGAAAATGACCTAAAGGCCATAAAGACCCGCAGCGGTAACGAGGTCATCATGAACGATAAGGATGGTAGTGTAACCATTTCCGATGCAGACGGTAACACCGTGGTAATGAATGGAAAAGGAGAAATTACGATTTCGGCGAACAAAAAACTAACTCTCAATTCAGAAGAAATCAACATTATAGCTTCCAAAACTGTCAATATAGACGGCTCCAATAACGTAAACATTAACTCTAAGGAAGTAATGGCCGACGGTACTTCAAAGGTAACGGTGAATAGTGCTGCAAAAGTGGAAATTACCGCTCCTAGTACCCAAGTAGAAGGTAGTGCAGAACTTAAGTTAAAAAGTGACGGCATTCTTGATGCAGATGGTACGACCATGACAAACATCAAAGGCGGACTTTTAAACCTTAATTGAGACCTTGTAATTTATGAATAATGAGCATAATCCGGTAGCACAATTGGTCTCCCAGATCCAACAAAAATGGATTGAAGAGATAAGTCCCTACGCACATATTCAATGGGCGCGTTGGATAATCAAACCTGAACAAGCCCGATTGTATGAAGGTTTTCTTCGATTAGAATCCTCTTCCCACGGGTCCATTCCAGATATTCCCGTTGTACTCCTTACTTCTTTTGAAGACAGCAAATTACATAGCCAAGCGCTTATAAAAGATTGGTTGAACAATTTTGAAAAAGACGAAAAGGTTCAGGAACAAATTAAGAAAGGGACATTAAAATTGGCCTGGGATAAAGACTACTTCCAAAGCCAATTACAGAAAGATGATATTAATTTTAATGCACTCTTAATTGAGTTATTAGGTAGTTTTCAAAAATCGCTACCTGATACGGGACAACACTTAGTGCTTTCACTGTTGCCTTATACCGTGCAATCTCCTCAAGATTATAGCGAATGGATGGATACCTTACTCGCTATTGGTTTACCGGACAAAGTAAGGTTGATGATTTTTGACCACATTTCTGAAAATTATTTTGAACCCATTCAAATAAAATACAAAGATGTGGCTAAATCACTCCTAGTTGATTTGGACTTAGATGGAGCCACTAAAAAAATTGCGCTTTCTGGTGACCCTAACGATCCTGAAGTACAGTTTCGGGAATGTATGCTAGAAATGGGTAACAGTGCGGTAAAAAATAATAGGAAACGCTTACACCAATGGGGAGAAAAAGGTCTTGAGGTAACTCAGAAAACTGGGAACAAAGCCTCCTTTGCCACGGCACATACTGTTTACGCAGGCATGCTATTCAATTTTAAAGAATTCGATACTATTGACAAGCTGCTTCAAAGAGCACTTACTATAGCCAAACAAGGACTTTCGTCTGGCGACGAATCCGTGAAGCCTATTCTTTTGCAGACGTATGGTTTTATGGCAGCCAGCAAGCAGCACCAAAAAGAAATTGAAACTGCAGCAGACCTTTTCTGCCAGCAAGCTGAATTGGCTATTTCCTTCAAAATGGTACAACAAGCATTAACTGCCTATATGACCGCCTTTACTTTAATAAAGAAAAAGAATGCCTCTCGCCATCGTGAAATCGTGGCAAAGGCCTATAATTTTGGACAAACATTAACCCCAGAAGAGCTGAAAACCAGTCCCATCGGCCATATCGCCTTGGAACATCATTCGCTTTCGGATTTGGCTGTACAAAGAAAAATAGATGCCTTCATGACTGAACTGGAGGACAAAAATTGGAAAGAACACTTGCTAAAACAGGAACAGAACCTAAAAACAAGTGTTTCCGCCTAATAAAACCGTAATGCACTTTTAGTCATACACCTCTCGCTTTTGGCGCAAGGTCAAGATTATTTGATAATATATAGCTTTTGCAGTTCCGATAGTTTTAGGAGCAAATGCGCGATTAAAGAAATAGTTTTTAACTAACGATTAAGCACACAGAAAATGCTACTGGCCAACAAACATTTTACACCTGTTCTAGGAATCGATATCCACATCATAATCCTATTTGGTGTTCCTACGCCTCTGCCCCATCCCTTTATTGGAATGGTCATGGATCCGATGGATTACATTCCATTTATGGGATCTACGGTAAACGTAAACAGTGTACCAAAAGGTAACAGCCAAACAGCAGGTATTTTGGGAACTTATTTCCATATTCCAATGGGTGGACCATTTTTGATGGCTCCTATGATAGGCCATGATTCTGTTAACTTTTTTGGTAGTACTACGGTCAGTACAGAGGGTAACTATTTTTCCCCATCAGGTCACATGTTAATGACGTGTAATGACACCGGTTTACCATTAACACTTGCTCCCGGAAAAAAGATGAAGCCCATACCTAGTATGTACCTTCCGTCATCAATGACCATTCCCTTGCCCATGGGCAAACCGGTTATGGTTGGCGGCCCATATGCACCCGATCTTTTGGGTATGTTAACAGGGTTGGCAATGAGTTTTGGTTTTGGTGCCTTAATGAAAGGGGTTGGCAAAGGTTTAGGTAAAGGATTGAAAAAACTTAACCACTCTGTTCTTAAAAAGTTTCCGGCTACAGAAGGTTTGAGTAAAAAACTTTGTAAAATGGGCTTTGAACCAGTAGATCTGGTAACAGGCCGTATGGTTTATGATGGAGAGGATTTTAGCCTTGCTGGCCCAATTCCCATAACATGGGAGCGTAATTGGTATTCCGATTCAGGATATGAAGGATTAATGGGGCATGGCTTTCATTCTAATTATGATCTAGCCCTACATATTGATGAGAAAGAAGATGCAGTGGTATTACGTTTGGCCGATGGTCGAATCACCCTAATGCCGCAATTATCCATTCCAGGTGAACAGTATTATGACCGTAGTGAGAAACTGACACTCACCTATATAGACCGCAACACCTATGAAGTAGAAAATCATGAAGAGCAACTTACTTATGTGTATAGCAAGCATAATCCCGCTCTATTTAAACCTTCGGAAATTCG
>CBDUKC010000297.1:0-3438 GCA_965367705.1 uncultured Maribacter sp.
GGTTCTCCACCTTGATTTCCGTAATGTGGATAGTGCCAAAATAAGGCCCTGTCTTCAATTTCTGCTCCCTCTAAAAGAGGTTTTAAACTAACCCCATCTAAATGTTGTTGTGGTTTCAGTGGTATATTGGCCAAATCCAACAAAGTAGGGTAAAAATCTGTTCCTGATGCTGGGTAATCCACTTCCTTAACCTTGGTCAACCAAGGCACTTTAATGAAATAGGGCTCGCGAATACCACCTTCCCATTGGTAGCCTTTTCCTCCGCGCAAGGGTAAATTAGTGGTCGAAAATGCGTCGCCCGAGGCTACACCACCATTGTCAGAGGTAAAAACGATTATGGTATTTTCCTCTAGTCCTAACGCTGTTAGTTTATCCAATACGATTCCCACGGCGCCGTCCATTTGTTGCACTAACCCTGCATATATTGGATTGTCTTGTACGGTTCGTATAGGTAATACCCGCTCCATTTCGTAACCAGCATCTTTTATCCCTTGCTTTTCGGCCTTTGCACGGTATTTAGCCCAGGTCCCTTCGCTGGTTTGTATGGGCCCATGCACAGCATAAAAGGAGAGGTAGGCCAGAAAGGTAGAATCCTTGTTCTTTTCAATAAAGTCCGCCGTTTCTCTACCCAGACGCAAAGAAAGGTTTTCGCCTGGAATCGTATTCTCTAGATTTGGATTTTCCCATGGAGAAAAGAAACCTCCAATTGGGCTGCCCTTATCCCAGCCACCTTTATTTATTTCAAAACCATGGTCTTTAGGCCAGCTTCCTTCTGAACCTAAATGCCACTTTCCGGCAAAAAAGGTTTTATAACCGTTTGCAGCGAAGGCTTCCGCCAATGTTGTATCGTTTTTTGGAAGTTCAAGGTTATACTCGGCGGGTAGTAATTTGTCGTTTCGATTCAAGGCTCTCCAATCCGTACCGGATTTAGCACCTATCCAATCGGTAATTTGATGCCTTGCGGTAAACTGCCCTAGCATAATACTGGCACGGGATGGGCTACAAACCCGACTTGCAGCATAACCCTGCGTAAAAATAGTGCCTTCCTTGGCAATGCGGTCCACGTTCGGTGTTTCGTAAAAGGTGCTTCCTGTAGCGCTGAGGTCATGCAGACCAAGATCATCGACCAATATGAAAACGATGTTAGGTTTCTTTTGTATAGGTTCTTCTTTTGTATCACAGGACACTAAAACCAGCGCAAAAAAACTTATGAATGTAAATTTTAAGAATTTCATGTTGGTTTAGAATTATACCTTTTTTTGGTTGACAATCATAGTTAAGGGGATTCAATAATAAGAAATAAATAGCCTAAAACATAGTTGTGGGTGGCCAAGATGCGCATAGTACATTCTCTAAATCTGAGGATATAAGATAGACTACATGTTAAAAATATCTTATTGGCACCTCCTTTTTTCTTAAAAGGGTCACAATTGATTAAACAGACCTTTATAACTTTTGTTTTTTTACTACCTTGAAAATAAAACCTATGAAAGATTCTGCACTATTTTGGGTTGGGGCAACGACCTTGGTTCTATTAACAGTTACGATTATGGCCGCCATGAATTTCCCTTTTAACTGGGTATTCTACGTTACGGTATTAGGGCAAGTGATGATTGTATTTATGGTATATCGTGTGCTAAAGGACAATTACACAACTAAGAAAAGCTTTGCTGATTTTTATGAAGATAATCCTATTGGTAGAGAGGAGCGCTACAGGTAAAACCGCTCTTAAATAGAGTACTAGTAACACCTAAAAAGCATCAATATACCTCAAAATTAAACCCTATAGTTATAATACTAGATGTAAATGTGGTATCCCTATCGTATTTATAAAATTTGAGATCTACACGTTTTAAACGAAATTTCCAGAGTTTGGCTTTGGTGAAAATATCGGTATAGGAAACACCCAAACCTATCTGGTTTGCCACATATTCTGATAAGTCGTAGTCCGAGGTATAGAATTCTTCTGTTGACAACGCTGTTTCAAACGGGCGGAAGTAATCTGCAGCACTTTGACGGTAATATCTGTAAGAGGGATATATGGTAAAGTTGTTAGTAAGTTTGATTGGCAGTTCAAAATTTGCAGTATGGGAGGCTATTCCCCACGTATCGTTGTAATAGCGGTAATAGGTTCGGAGAACAAATCTGTCGCTCAAAAACCAATTTAATCGTCCGCCTAGCGCTATTTTAAAGCGTGTATCAGGAAGTTGTTCTACGGCATCCGCTAACTGAAAATTATCAATAAAGGAATCCGCGATATCTGCAAAATAGACGCGTTGAAAAGGAGTGGAAAGCAATCCTTGCTGTTGCACAAAATCTAAGGACAATGACCCTTGTACTTTTTTATGTAGAATTTGCGAAAAACCGAAGCCTAGATTATAGGAGTTTCTATTTTCATTTTCAAAGGGTGTAAATTGAGGATTGTAATTTGGATTTCCAGTGATTGTATTATCCATGAAGAACCCATTATTGAGTCCGTTTCCATTGGGAGCGAAAGGTCTTAGTCCGAATGGATATATCGCGTTCCAAGAATCGAGATATACTGTTCCATTAATACTGATTTCGGTATTTCTTTCATTGAATAGTCGCGTGTAACTTCCGCCAAAGCCAACCGAAAAATAATCGTATTCCGAAGATACCGAAGCCAATGCAGACCACATTTGGTTGCGATCATCCGACGTGTGACTATACGATGCAGTCAGGTTTGTCCAAACATCATTGCTAGATGCTCCCGAACTGGCTACGAAAGGGTCCGCCTCTCTATTACCATCAAAGGGGTCAACATTACTGGAAGAAGCGGAAGTATAGGCAGAGACACCAGCATCAATGGTCAACACATCGTCGTCGTTAAGGGGTATTGCTATAACAATAGTTCCCGTTGCATCCGTTAGTTCTTCTGTTCCAAGACCTCCTGTAACTGCTGCATTATCACCGTCTTGGGTATAATAGCTAGACAATATATCTACTTCTACTGTTTCCAATACACGTTTTTTATAGCTCTTTTCGTCATCCTTTTGCTGTTGGGAAAACGCAAGGAACGAAGTCAGGAAAAATAGTATCGTTATGTTTATGTTCCTTTTATTCATTATATAATCAGCAATTCCGTTTGTTATTGTTATGCTCTCTTATTCAAAATATTTGATTTACGATATAGCCGTGAACCGCGTTTGGCGTTAAAAACTAATTACACCCACATCCACCACCAGTTTTTCCTCCATTTGCTCCCGCGGCGCCTTCTCTATAGGTATGCGCAATGGTAATATTACGGTCGCAAGGCTGGTCGGATAGTTGCATATCCGGATCGTTAATAGCTATCTTTTCATACTCTTTTACCACTACACAGCTTCCAAGGCTACACGCTAGTAGTATCATAAAAACCATAAGTTTTATCATAAGGTGTCTATTTTAATATGTTTTGATTTGAAAACTTTTCCGTCC
>CBDUKC010000298.1:0-3399 GCA_965367705.1 uncultured Maribacter sp.
TTAAATATGCAGAACTACTGGAAAATAATTTCATGATAATGCGATCCTGGTTATCCGTAGGCAGAATGCATAATGCAAAAGGGGATTACAAAGACGCCGTTAACGCACTTGAACGATGTATTGAAGTAGCGACAGATGATTTTGGAGATGCCTATTATCTGAGTCTGGCGTATAAGGAATTGGGTATGGCCTATGCGGGTATTAATCAATATAAAAAGGCCTATGAGGCGTTTTTAGAGCATGATACCCTGAACGATGAAGTGTTTACGGCAGAGGCCGATCATCGTATTTCCCAATTACGTACAGAGTTTGATGTAGCACAAAAGGAGAGTACCATTCTGGTACAGGAAAGCCTAATTAAAAAACAGGAAACACGTCAAAAATTAGGTATTGTTATCACCATACTTCTAGCATTACTGTTGTTACTTGCCTATAAGGCTATTTCCAATAATAATAAAAAGAATAAGCTACTTCAGAAACAAAATACCGAAAAGGAGTTTCTGCTTAAGGAAATTCACCATCGCGTAAAGAACAATCTAGAAATAGTTTCGAGCTTACTTTCACTGCAATCTGCACAAATTGAGGACCCCAATGTTCTGAACGCCATGGAGCAAAGTCAGCAAAGGGTTCACAGTATGGGAATGATACATCAAAAACTGTATTTGGGCGAAAATATGGCTACTATTGAAATGAAAGATTATTTTATTAATCTATCGGAGTATATCATTAATTCCTTCGGAAAAGATAGTCATGTAACCATAGCTTTGGAAATGGAAAAATTTGAACTGGATGTGGATATGGCCATACCTATTGGCTTAATCGTTAACGAATTGATTACGAATTCGTTAAAATATGCATTTCCAGATGATAGAAAAGGAAAAATACAATTGTCTTTAAAGGGCAAGGAGGATTTAATTATCTTGGAAGTAATCGATAACGGGGTGGGGATGCAATTGTCTAAGGAGGCCGTAGGAACTGGATTTGGAACCAAATTGGTTGCCTTATTGGTTAAACAATTGGATGGGAAAATGGAATTACAAACTACAGAAGGAACCTCCGTGTTTATAAGGTTTAAAGCTTCAAAAGCGGCATAATGGAAATGAATAAAATACGTATACTGATTGTAGAGGACGATATGATTATTGGTGCTAATGTATCACTTTTGCTTACAAATCTTGGATATGAGATAACCGGATTGGTGCCGAGGGGAGAAGAAGCTGTGGTGCACGTGAGCGAAAACCCACCTCACATTTTACTATTGGATATCAATCTAAAAGGGGATTTAAATGGCATAGATACCGCTAAGGCCATACAAAAACACGCCGACATTCCTATCATATACCTAACGGCAAATAGTGATAGCGCTACTTTTGAGTTGGCTAAAGAAACTCGTCCTAAGGCATTCATTACCAAACCTTTTAATAAATTAAATTTACAGCGCACATTGGAGCTTGTGGCTCAATCCATCATACAAGATGAAAAAGAGGTTGAAACTCCCGAATATGAGCTACTTGATGATCGTATTTTTATACGGCATAATGGCAAAATGATAAAGCTCTTATTTGATGATATTTTATATTTGGAGGCAGACCGTAATTACTGCAAAATAGTTTGCCATGACACAGAGCATATACTGTCTAGTAGTTTAAAAGTTGTAGCTGAGAAGTTGCCTCATTCGCAATTTGTAAGGGTACACCGTAGCTTTATGGTAAATATTTTTAAATTGGATATTGTTTCGGACGACCATTTAGAAATAAAACGGAAGTCCATACCGTTGAGTAAAGCGTACAAAGAAGTGCTTATGAGTCGTATACGGACCATCTAAGTTGCCTAGGATTTTATCGTTTTACTCAGATTTAGCCGATTGGCTACCACTATTTCTGCCCTTATTTTTGTTTCTGTTATTTTTTCCCCTAAAGTTGGCATTACCAGAGTTGTTCCGGTTTCTATTGGGATTAGGTCTGCTGTTGCGCTGTTGTGGTCTTCGCTGAGGTTCTGTTTGTTCTTGGTCATCACCATCATCTACAAATTGATGCTCTGGCATGCGCGGTACTTCTTGCTTGATCAGTTTTTCAATATCCCTAAGGTATGGGCGTTCCTCTCGGTCGCAGAAGGACAGAGCAATACCGCTGGCACTGGCGCGTCCTGTTCTACCAATACGGTGAACATATGTTTCCGAAACATTTGGCAAGTCATAGTTGACCACTAAAGAAAGTTCCTCAACATCTATACCACGAGCGGCGATATCCGTGGCGACCAAAACTTTTAGTTTTCCATCTTTAAAAGCCCCCAGTGCTTTTTGCCTCGCTACTTGTGATTTATTGCCGTGAATCGCTGCAGAACGTATGCCTGCTTGATCTAATTTCTTAACTATTTTATTTGCTCCGTGTTTGGTACGTGAAAATACCAAGACCGAATCACTTGGGCGTTGTTCCAATAAATGGACCAAAAGCTTTGGCTTGTTGGGCTTACTTACGAAGTAAACACCTTGTTCTACTTTTTCCGCTGTGGCTTGTTCCGGTTTAATCGTAACCCGCTCAAAATCACCTAACATTTTTCTAGACAGTTCCACGATGCTCTTTGGCATGGTAGCCGAAAAGAAAAGGGACTGTCTTTTGGCCGGTAACTTAGCAATAATCTTCTTTATATCGTGAATAAAGCCCATATCTAGCATTTGGTCCGCTTCATCCAATACCACAAATTCCAAGTCCCTAAATGTAATAAACCCTTGGTTCATAAGGTCTAGGAGTCGGCCTGGGGTAGCGATTATAATATCCACTCCTGCGCGTAGTGCATTTACTTGTTTCCCTTGTTTTACACCACCGAATATCACGGTGTTCTTTAGTCCTGTGTGTCTTCCATATGCGGTAAAACTCTCGCCTATTTGTATGGCTAGTTCCCGTGTAGGGGTAACAACTAAGGCCTTAACTTTTCGTTTATTCTGACTTAGACTTATACGCTCATATAAGTGATGTAGAATGGGAATACCAAATGCTGCAGTTTTTCCTGTGCCTGTTTGGGCTACGCCTAGCAAATCCTTTCCTTCTAATAAAATGGGAATTGCTTGTTCTTGTATGGGAGTGGGATGTGTATAGCCTTCTGTTTCTAAGGCTTTAAGAATAGGTTCGGCCAGGCCGAGTTCTTTAAATGTCATAATTTAAAATAAGCTGCAAAGTTACGGCTATTATGGCGACTAGCAATAAAACAATGTTATCCTAAAGTTTTATTACATAGCTAATTGACTAACAATTAATTAAGATTTACATCATAATTAGTGCAGTACACAACATTTATATTGAAAAGCAGGGCACTATTTGTACTTTTCACCGTATTACTCGTATCCAGGACTATGATTAAAAAGCTATTGCTTTATATGTTGATTTTCATTTCCGCAACCAT
>CBDUKC010000299.1:0-3393 GCA_965367705.1 uncultured Maribacter sp.
GGGTATGATTCTTTCAAACCAAATCAGTTGGCGGTTATTGCCGATGTAATGGATAAAAAAGATGTGTTGGCCATTATGCCTACAGGCGGTGGGAAATCACTTTGTTACCAGCTTTCTGCTCTTGCCTTGGAAGGTACCGCTATTGTCATATCGCCCTTAATCGCTTTGATGAAGGATCAGGTAGATGTGCTTAAGGCAAATGGTATTGCTGCCGCATATTATAATAGCTCACAGTCCCAAGAACAACAGCAAGATATTTTTTCCAGCTTAAAGGAGGGGGGGCTTAAATTGTTTTATGTGGCTCCGGAAAGTTTGGGCGCTTTTCATACGGTTTTTCAGGAAATAGAGATTAGCCTCTTCGCTGTAGATGAGGCGCATTGTATTTCTTCTTGGGGGCATGATTTTAGGCCTGCATATACCCAATTAGGAAATTTAAAAGAACGTTTTCCAAGTATTCCCATAATCGCTTTGACCGCTACTGCAGACGGTAGCACCCAAGAAGATATAGCGGATCAACTAAAAATAACCAAAGGAGCGCGGCATTTAGCCTCCTTTAACAGATCTAACCTGTTTTTAGAAGTACAGCCAGCGCAAGATCGTATAAAGCATATCTTGAATTTTTTGGAAGAACGACCCAATGAGAGTGGAATTATTTACTGTTTAAGTAGAAAGAGTACCGCTGCCATTGCAGAAAAACTGCGTAATGCTGGCTATAAGGCGAAAGCCTATCACGCAGGCTTATCTCCCGAAGAGCGAACCAAGGTGCAAGAAGAATTTATTACAGATAAAGTGCCCATAGTTACAGCAACAATCGCTTTTGGTATGGGGATAGACAAAAGTAACGTCCGTTGGGTGATTCATTACAACCTCCCAAAGAATGTAGAAGGCTACTATCAGGAAATTGGTCGTGGAGGCAGGGATGGTTTACCTGCTAATGCCTTATTGTTTTATAGTTTTGGAGACGTGGCACAATTACGTCGGTTCATTTCGCAAAGTGAAAACGCTGAGGTGGAATATGCCAAACTAGAACGCATGCAACAATTTGCCGAGGCTTTGAGTTGCAGACGTATCGCTTTATTGAATTATTTTGGTGAACATGTGACCGAGGGTTGTGGTAATTGTGATATCTGTCAGCGTCCCCCAGCTTATTTTGATGGTACCCTTCTCGCGCAGAAAATCTGTTCCGCTGTAGTGCGCTTAAAGGAAAGCGAACCCATGGGAACCGTAATCGATGTATTGCGTGGTGCGAAAAATGCGCAAGTGTTCGATAAAGGATATCAGCACGTAAAAACGTATGGAGCGGTTAAAGATATTTCATGGTTAGACCTACAACAGTATGTAATACAGCTTTTAAACCAAGGGGTGCTGAGCATCAATTTTAGGGAAGGTGCCCGATTAGGACTTACACCCTTAGCCAAAGAAGTGCTGTTCTCGAAAAAAACCATCCAATTGGCCGTATTGGAAAAAGCGGTAGATCGCAAGAAAACGGAGCGTGCCACAAGAGCAAGTAAATCCGGACTCTTCGAGAAACTACGTTTGTTGCGCCAACAACTGGCTACGGACCAAAACGTTCCTGCCTATGTTATTTTTGGTGATGCTAGTTTAAAGGATATGGAAGCTAAAATGCCAAGGAACGAGGCCGAGTTTATGAATATTACTGGAGTAGGGCAGGCGAAATTGGAAAAGTATGCCGAAGTGTTTCTTAAGGAAATCGCAGCATACAAACCGGAGAAGAAAAAAAGCAAAGTGCCTACGCACAAACAATCTTTTATCTTGTTCCAAGAAGGATGTACGGTGCAGGAGATAGCAGAAAAACGAGAACTTTCTGAAAATACCGTTTATGGCCACCTGATGAAAATACATGCAGATGGGGAGGAGCTAGACATGCAGCAGTTTATGAGCAAAGCGGAACAAGAAAGCATCGCCAAAGCCAAGGAAGCACTCCCCAACGCTCAAGGGTTACGCGACTATTTTGAATTCTTCGAAGAGAAAGTACCGTATTGGAAAATTAAACTGGGTTTGTATTTGTTGGATGGATAAAAAACCAACCGATACAAGACGAAAAGCAGCGCATATTTTATGGAACCCAAAGCGTACATAAAGTTAAGCCTATGGGCAACTGGGAGTTTCTATGGCGCGAACCTAAAGTTTTTAAAACCATCTATTTAGGGCTGAAATGTATCTGTTAATAAGCTGTTTCTCTGGCTATCGATTTTTTTGTTACATTTAGTAATTAATTAACCACCAAAAAAATAATTAAAATGTCTGACGAGAATAAGGATTTAGGGGACGAGGCAAAAGATGCCTTAGATAATGCAAAAAAGAAAGCGGAGAACTTAGGAGATAAGGCTAAAGATGCTATTGACAAGGGTAAGGAAAAGGCGAAAGATGCAGGGGATAAGGCTGAAGAAGCATTTGACAACGCAAAAGAGAAAGCGAGTGACTTTGCGGAAGATGCAAAGAAAAAAACAAGTGATTTTGCTGACAAAGCGGAAGAGGCAGCAAAAGACTTTAAGGAGGATGTGAAAGAAACCTTTGATCCGAACAATCCTGATAGTGGTAAAACGGTGGCTATAATAGCGCACATCACGTTTATTGGATGGATAGTAGCCATTGTAATGAATAGTAGTAATAAAACTGAATTGGGTAGTTATTATATAAGACAAACACTTGGTATTTGGCTTCTTGCCATAGTATTAAGTTGGATTCCTATTGTAGGTTGCTTTGCCTTTATTATTTGTCTTGTACTTGTAGTGATGAGCGTTATCAATGCGGCTAATGAAAAAATGGTGCCGACCCCCTTGCTTGGCGATTATTTCCAAGACTGGTTTAAAAGTTTGTAAGTACAAAAAGACCGATTTTTATAGTTGGTCTTTTTTTAATTCATTTATTATCGTAATATTGCAATATATAAATATGAATAATGGGAATTACAAAAACACAGATATTCAATACGGAACAGAATGAACTTGCCAATACCTTTAAGGTTCTTGCGAACCCGGCACGGATAGCCATATTGGAATTCATAAGTAAACAGGACGCCTGTATCTGTAACGATATTGTAGATAAGATAGGTTTGGCTCAACCAACCATTTCCCAACACTTGAAAGAACTCAAAAGCATAGATCTTATCAAAGGTGAGATTGATGGGAAGAAAGTCTGTTATTGTATCAATTTACAAACATGGGCTGCCGTTCAACAGCGCCTAAACTCTTTTTTTAATAACACAAAAGCGAAATGCTGTTAATCTAAAGCGATATATAAATGAAGACAAATGAATTTTTATCCATCTTAAAGCAAAACCCCAATAAGGAATTATTGTTTCAATACGCACCAGGGAAAATGGTAGCCGCAAACTATCATATTACGGAAATTAAAAATATTACGATTGAT
>CBDUKC010000300.1:0-3390 GCA_965367705.1 uncultured Maribacter sp.
AATAAACAGTATTGACGTTCCTATGAATATAGGCGTAAATCTTTTGTCAGTAACGAGTAGACTAGTGGGCTTACGCGCCTATGTTGGAGCGGCTCCCACCTTTACAACTGGTGTCACTAACAATAGTTTAAATATAACTAAAGACGATATTAACAGCTTTAGAATGTATGGACAAGCTGGCCTTGGTGTTGATATCGCCTTCTTTTTCTTAGAAACAGGAGTCAATTATGGCTTTACGGACGTATTTGAGCGCATCAATTCAAACCACACGCAAGTCTTTGTTAATCTAGGATTTCGGTTCTGATAATAATTATATTAGATGACTATTGAGACGATTAATATCTAATATACCGATTAGAACCGCTTTATGACTTACAACCAAAAAATGAAGACCACTATTTTTATCTTTTTGTTAGTTCTGGTGAGCCTAGATAACTTGTATGGGCAAGAAACGGACGGTAAATACCAAGAAGTTGATAATATGGAAGATTGGGGGTTTGTCGTTACGCCATACGCGCTTTTAGCCTCACAATCAACGGATGTAGGTGGCGAACAAATACGGCAATCTTTTGGTGATTTATCGTCATTAACCAATGCTGGTTTTCAGATTATCATGGCTGTACGTTATAAGCGGTTTGGTTTGAGCTTTGATGGTACGTTTGCGACACTAGGAAGTAACATATCTAGCAGTGGAGCCTTTGTTTCTACCGATATTGATTTATCTATTAAACAAAGAATTTTAGATTTAAAAGTATCGTATATGGTATATGATAATTTTGAAATAAAGGACAGTAATGTCATTAAAGGATGGTCGATAGGTGTTAGCGGTGGTGGAAAATACTGGAGCAATAAGGTTGGTATCGATTCCAAGTTTACCATTAGCAGGCCCCTCCAAGAAGATGAAATAATTGAAGGAAGCGAAACGATTCAACAAGAATGGTGGGATTTAATGCTTGGTGTAAAAACGAAATTTGTTTTAAGTGATAGAGTTATGCTTGGTGTGAATTATAATGTTGGTGGTTTTGGCATAGGGTCCTCTTCCAAATTTGCGTACGACTTTACCTATATCAATAATTTCAGGGTACTACATTGGATGTCGGTTAATGCGGGTTTCAAGAGCTTTTCTTATAAACGTGTAGATGACGAAGGTACAGCAGCGCAAATTAATACAAAAGTTAATGTGTTAGGTCCATTTCTTGGGGTTTCATTTTTACTTTAAACACATTAGTCACCACAACTAATTACAGAAATAAGAGTATTTGATTAGCATAATACTGAATAAGACAAGTAACAGGCTAACCTTGTTTACGGTTTTGGACTCTATTGTAACGAAACGGAATAGTTTCCCTTCTACAAATCATAGATGTAGTGCGCCTAACCGCTATTTCTTTCGCTTCATCAATTCAGACTCAATATCCTTCAGTGTAAATCCTTTTGCCTGTAACAGTATGAGGTAATGAAATAACAAGTCTGCACTTTCATAAAGAAAAAGTTCATCATTATCATCCATAGCCTCTATGACGGTTTCCACAGCTTCTTCTCCTACTTTTTGGGCTATTTTATTAATGCCTTTGTCAAATAACGAAGCAACATACGATTTTTCACCATCTGCTGCATTCCGGCGTTCTTGAATGGTATTTTCAAGCGCTGAAAAGAATCCAAACTGGGACTCGTTTTTCTCGTTCCAACAGGTGTCACTTCCTGTATGACAGGTAGGACCTACCGGATTAACATGGAGTAACAAGGTGTCTTGATCACAATCATTTTTGATATCTACTACATTTAGAAAATTACCGCTCTCCTCCCCTTTTGTCCATAACCGTTGTTTAGACCTGCTGTAAAAGGTGACTTTTCCCGTTTCTTGGGTTTTCTCCAAGCTTTCTTTGTTCATGTAACCGAGCATCAGCACGTTTTTGGTACGTACGTCCTGTATTATGGCGGGAACCAACAATCCGTTCAGTTCTCCCCAATTGGGCGTTGTAAAAGTAGTAAGGTCTTTTATAATAGTCATAAATTCATTTTATAATGGGCGATAATACTTAGGTATTAGTTCATGCGCATAAGGTAGATAGGAAATCCGAGTTCTTTTTCTTTTTTATAGATTTTTAAACCAAACTTTTTATATAATTCCACATGTTTCTCGGATGCCGTATCTACGATAACAGGCAGTTGATTGTTCCGAAAATCCCTGAATACTTCCAAAATTAATTTCGCTGCGGTTGTTGTGCCTTTGTACTCATTTTTGACAGCGAAAATCATGGGGCGTATATAATTCCCGTCTGGATAATTACGCTGCACGATATTTTGACGCTTTAATACTTTTTGCACACGCCTTACATCTATGCATTTGAATACCAAATTCAAGGTAGAACTAATTTTTTTAAAGCTAAACGTATCTCTGTGGGCATAACTAATAAGCAGACAACTAGCGCGATTATTAGATAAAAAAACCGCTCCGGTACGCATAGCTTTGTCGAAAAGATATTCCATCAACACCTGCATGCGTTGTTTGCGTTTTGCATCCTGTTTCACTACAAAATTAATAGAGTTATCCTCTTTCAACGGTTCAAAGGCTTCCATTAAAATAAGCACGACCAAGGATCTATCCTCTTTCTTTGCTCGTATCACTACACTATGTTTTTAAAGGCGGACGGGAATCCCGTTTGCCGCTAATTCTTCTTTTAAATCTTTAATCTTTATTTCCTTAAAATGAAATACACTAGCTGCCAATGCTGCATCTGCCTTACCATCTACAAAAGTATCGGTAAAATGTTGCATATTCCCTGCACCACCAGAAGCAATAATAGGAATTCTCAGTTCAGTGGATAATCGGGCCAATGCATCATTAGCAAAGCCATCTTTTGTTCCATCATTATCCATGGATGTAAACAATATTTCCCCAGCTCCCCTGCGCTCTACTTCCTTTGCCCAATCAAATAAATCTAAGGCAGTAGGTACTTTTCCACCAACGAGGTGTACCAACCATTTTCCATCAATCTGTTTTGCATCAATGGCTACCACGATGCACTGCGAACCAAATTTAGCCACTAAATCATTAATCAATTGTGGATTTTTGACTGCAGCCGAATTAATGGAAACCTTATCCGCACCATTCTGTAGTAAAACATCAACATCTTCCACCGAAGAAATACCACCGCCAACGGTAAACGGAATATTTATTTTTTCCCCGACGCGATACACCAAGTCCGCTAAGGTCTTGCGTTTTTGTTCAGTCGCAGAAATATCTAAAAAAACAAGTTCGTCCGCTCCTTCCCTACTATAAATTTCTGCAAGTTCTACAGGATCTCCCGCATCTCGTAAATCAATAAAATTGACTCCTTTAACCGTTCTACCATCCTTGATATCCAAGCATGGAATAATTCTTTTTGC
>CBDUKC010000301.1:0-3380 GCA_965367705.1 uncultured Maribacter sp.
ATTCCTGTAATACAAGATTTTGAATGGGGATTAAATGATAGTCCAGAAGATTTACATCAAGGTTTTACCCATTGTTATATGTTAACGTTTAAGTCTGAGGAAGATCGTGATAGTATTTATACGCCGCACCCAAAACATCAGGCTTTTGTGGCGAGTTTACAACCGCATTTAGACAAGGTATTTGTAGTTGATTATTGGACAAAGTAGTTCTTGTGAAATAGTAATTTATAAGCGACAATTATTAGTTTGTAATACGATGTAAATTCGAAATTCTTTCTGCAAGACAGTGTGAGTTAAACACAAGATTATTTAATTTAAACCCTTAAATAACAAATTGTTAGTGTTATTGATAAACTATTGGTAGTAAATCGTTAATAATCATCAGCTTTCTGTTAGTGTCAACAAATAGTACTATTTTTGCGGCCTTAAATTCATAAGCTGTGCGCAAGTATTTTAATTTGTTCGATTTCAAACAAAAAGTAGATTATAAGACCGAGATCCTTTCGGGGCTTACTGTAGCACTGGCTTTGGTTCCTGAAGCAATTGCCTTTGCTTTAATACCAGGTTTCTCTCCATTAACAGGTTTGTATGCCGCTTTTATTTTGGCATTGGTTACCTCTATTCTTGGAGGTAGGCCAGGAATGATTTCTGGTGCAACAGGAGCTGTGGCTGTCATATTCGTTGGATTAATATTGGAATTGAAACGAAATTTCCCCGGAATAGAACCGGAAACTATTCTCAACTATGTTTTTGCAACCGTAATTTTAGCGGGTGTACTTCAAATATTAGCGGGTGTTTTGCGCTTAGGTAAATTTATACGCTTAGTACCACATCCCGTAATGTTCGGTTTTGTGAACGGATTGGCAATCATCATTTTTATGGCGCAATTCCCTAATTTCTACCAGAAAGGGACAGAAGATTTGTTGAGCGGTAGTGCTATGTATGTGATGCTTGGACTTACCCTATTGACGATGTTGATTATCTGGGGACTTCCTAAGCTGACCAAAGCGGTACCTTCTTCCCTAGTTGCCATTATAGTCGTCTCGGGTATCGTTATTGGATTCGGGGTAGAAACACTAACGGTTGCGGATACGATGCGCGAAGGAGAATCGATTAAAGGTGGATTTCCTCCACTATCCATTCCACAACTACCGTTTACATGGGAAACTTTTAAAATCATTGTCCCATATGCAGGTATTGTTGCAGGAGTTGGGCTTATAGAAAGCTTACTTACCTTGAATATTATAGACGAAATTACGGATACCCGTGGTAGAAGTAACAAAGAGTGTGTGGCACAGGGAACCGCTAATATCCTTTCAGGCTTTTTGTCTGGTATGGGTGGTTGCGCTATGATTGGTCAAAGTTTGATCAATACGTCTTCTGGAGCTAGGGCAAGATTGTCAGGAATTACTGCAGCCATAATGCTCTTGGTGTTTATCATGTTTGGGTCTAGTCTTATTGAACAACTACCAATGGCGGCCTTAGTAGGTCTAATGTTTATGGTAGCCATTGGTACTTTTGAGTGGGCAAGTTTCAAGACCTTTGGTAAAATGCCTAAATCTGATGTAGTGGTCATGGTCTTGGTTACCTTGATTACTGCGATTACACATAATTTAGCAGTTGCTGTTTTATTGGGTGTTATTATTTCTGCATTGGCCTATTCTTGGGAAAATGCAAAACGTATTCGGGCACGGAAGTTTGTAGATGACAATGGTGTAAAGCACTATGAAATTTACGGTCCTTTATTTTTTGGTTCTACTACATTATTTACAGAAAAGTTTGATGTTCCAAATGATCCCGATGAGGTGATTATCGACTTTAAGGAAAGCCGTGTGGCAGACATGTCCGGTATAGAAGCTTTGAACAAGATTACAGAGCGGTATGCTAAAGTAGGTAAGAAGGTGCATTTACGTCATTTAAGCAGGGATTGCATTCGATTATTGGCAAGTGCTGAGGATATTATCGATGTGAATGTAATGGAAGACCCTACCTATAAAGTAATGGTAGATAAGTTGTAAATACAATTATTATTTAAACGAGCAATACAGAGTAAAAAATATCCCGAAGGGACCTACTAAAGCGAGGGCTAATAGGTATAGCTTGTTTCTCTTATCAGATTTGGCTTGTGTTCTTATTTTTGCACCTTAATTTTATACGTACATAATAGGTAAGTTGTTAAAAACTGATTAGAGTGTCTTCTACTTATTCAACATAACTTTTCATGATATCAATAGAACAACTTCGTTTTCTAAGTAGCGTCCTATTAACTTTCAGGACCTAGATTGGTTGTACGCTATATCCAATAGCGTAATTTTGTACAATAGAAATAAAAATAAGTAAAATTGTTAGGTAAATTTTAGCTTGATAAGCTTAAAATCTATTTATTTTAGACGAAGAATAGAAAAAGGTATGAATACAAAGAAAAGCTTATGGGTGGTTTATTTAGTTTTACTATTGAGTTGTGTAAGCAGTTGTGAAAAAGAAAAAATGGATACATCATATAGCTTATTCGTAGGAACCTATACCGATAATGGTAGCGAAGGAATTTATAAATATACGTTTAATTCGGAGACTGGGGAGCTAACGGAAAAGACCTTAGCCGCATCTGCCAGTAATCCGTCTTTTATAAAAATTTCACCGGATAAGAACTACTTGTATGCGGTAAACGAAACCGATACCGTAGATGGTAATAGCGGCGCGGTAACCGCTTTCAAGATTAATGAGAAACAGTTAACTCCACTGAAGACGGTGTCTAGTTTTGGTGCACATCCATGCCACATAGGCATTTCCGACGACGGGGGTATGGTAGCCATTTCTAATTATTCTGGAGGTACGATAAGTGTTTTTAAGACCGGTGCCGATGGTAATTTGATAACGCCAGAGGTAATAGACCATACACGCTTGGATAGTACTAAAATTTCACATGCGCATTCGGCTCTTTTTTCAAAGGGCAAGCTTTTTGTGGCCGATTTGGGCTTGGATAAATTAAATGTATATCCTTTTTTCGATGGAGGGATAGATGCTACACAAATGGAGACACTTCAATTACCAGAAAAATCAGGCCCAAGACATTTTGTTTTTAGTAGGAACGATGATTTTTTATATCTAATTAATGAACTAAATTCTACAATTACAACGTATGAACGTAAAGAAAATGGTAGTTACAATCTGTTAGGGACAACGTCTACGGTGGCAGAAGATTTTAAGGGAGATAGTTATTGTGCGGATATTCGTCTTTCACCAGACGGCAAATTTCTTTATGGTTCAAATAGAGGTGAAAACACCATTGTGATTTTCGGAATAAATCAGTCTTCTGGCAAATTATCACTTATTGGAAGAGAAGATGTTCGTGGCGATTGGCCTCGTAATTTTAATTTAGA
>CBDUKC010000302.1:0-3377 GCA_965367705.1 uncultured Maribacter sp.
ATTTTGTTTCGCTCTACGATAACGCGCTAGCAGCACTCTTTTTTATTCAAGAGGATGAAAAAGAAAAAGCAGAGGCGTTAATGGATTTTTATAATTCCAAAATAGATGACGAAGTGCTTGTTAACGGAGCTATTTACCAAACTAGAACCATTAACGGTAATGAAGCACAGACCTTATGGATGGGCGATAATGCATGGCTTCTCATTGCAATTAATCATTACCGAAAGACATATGATTCCGATAGATACGATAGGCTCGGTAAACATATAGAAAAATGGTTACGGTCCTTGCAGGATATGGATGGTGGCCTTAAAGGTGGTATACGCGCCAATGGTTTGGAAATGCCCAAGGTGACAGAAGGTATCATTACTGCATTTAACGCGGTACCTGGTTATGATGACTTTCATAAAAATATTTTGAAATTCCTTAAGAATGAAAGATGGGATAGTACTGCAAAAGTTTTAATGGCATGGCCAGAGAATCCAAAATACGCCTATGCAATGGATGTACACTCCTTGAGCAGTATAATATTTCCTGATTTGGCTGAAAATACGCTGCTTGAAGCGAATCGTTATATGAACCAGCAAGTCATGACAATGAAAGGGACTACTATTACTGGATATGGGTTTGATGAGGATAGCGATGTAGTCTGGTTAGAAGGCACAGCACAGATGGCAGTTGCTTTTAGGAATATAAATAGAGACGATTTGGCAAAAGAGCTTTTAGCTAACTTAGATAAGAGCATGCTTTTATCTACCAAGCTTCTCAATGCAAAAGGATTACCCTATGCTACAAATGACGGAACAGGATATGGATCCACACAGTTATGGCAGCATGCACATACAAGACCTGCACTTTCTTCATCGTTGTGGTATATTTTTGCAACAACAGACTTTAATCCATTTGCTTTAGGCAACGATAAGAAAATACCCGAAGCCGATACATTTTGGAGGGAACCTTCGCTTAACTAGAAAAGGATATTTCTTTATTGGTTTTTTTTGAAGAAACACCCATGCTTAATTCTGGAATCACCAACAAAGGTGTTTGGGTATGAAAGGCTACCTTTTTCACTACAGGCTCTCTGGTTAAACGCTCCATATAGCTGTGTTGATATTGTAGCATGGCTAACAGATGAATGTCCAGTTCTGCTGCAAAGCTTTCTAAGGTTTTTGAAACTGAATTCAATTCTGAAACCGTATGTACATAGTGTTCTACATTGCCCAAATATTTTCGGAGCATACTTAAATTAAATAATTGTAATTCTGTCAACGCCTTAATTTCATATTGAACATGAACGATACGCACTACCGCATCAAAAGACTGGGCCATATCAATTAAAGGCTGTAATTCCGACTTCGTATAAAACCTATTAAAGTCAGTTGCGAATGCTATTTCTGTAGGCTTTAAAAAATCAAAATTTTGGGGAATGGCCAAAACAGGACAATGTTTTACGGATTTAATTATGCGCACCGCATTACTTCCCATAAAAACCTCATCCAAACCACTGGCCCCCTTAGTTCCTACCAAGACTAAATCTATATCATATTCAGTAATGGTCTCAATAACTTCATCCGTTAGAAAACTAAAGGATGATATTGTTTTAAATTGATGTTTTTTATTTGAAAACTCGGCCGCTATGTTCTCTAAAACTTTTTTGAGTCCATTTTTAGAACTTGTATGCGCCGTATTGGTTAACAATCCATTTTCTATGGATGTTGCCATAAATCTACTATGCGTTATAGCCGGAGTATAGGTATTAAGTAAATAGAAGGTACATTCCTCGTTCTGAAAAAGAGACAATGCGTATTTGGTAGCGTTCCAAGCATTATCTGAAAAATCGGTGGGAATCAAAACTCGTTTCATGTGTTCGTTTCATTAGGTGTCAATGTCACATGTAACCCTACTTACACCCGCGAACAGGCTTGTAATGTTTACATAATAGCTGTAGATAAGCTGTTATGTAAAGAAATGGGTTTCATCTAATCTTAGTAACTTATATTGTAAAATTAGAGCTTACCCTAAGCGAAAACTATGATAATTATCAGGTTTTGATTTTGGTACTATTAAAAACCGTCTACCATGTTATGCAGTTCTTTTTCGTTGGCAATGCCTATTTTTTTGCCGGAAGTTTTAATCAGTCCTTTTTTCTTGAACTCAGAAATTATTCGGATACAAGATTCGGTAGCTGTACCAACGATACTGGCGATATCTTCTCGGGAGAGTGTTAAGTGCAGAAAACCGTCCTTATCCTCTCCATAGGTGTTCTTTAAATATAGAAAAGCTTCTGCTATACGTTGTTTTACTGTTTTTTGACTCATGTTAACGATAACATCGTCTGCTTCTTTAAGGTCATGGGCCATATGGCGTAATACCTCTAAAGAGAAATTAGGGTTGCTATGTAATGTATTTACGATACCGTCTTTTGGAATAAAGCATACTTCCATATCACTTACCGCGGTAGCGCTTAGATTTACTTGCTCTTCTGCGATTACGGAGCGTTGTCCTATGAGTTCACCCTTAGTGGCTAGTTTTACGATTTGATTCTTGCCATTAGGACTAAGTTTTGCGAGCTTCGAGACACCACCACGAACACAATAAACGCCGCTTAGCTTTTCTCCTTCTTGGAAAATAACTTCTCCTTTTTTTATTTTTTTTGAGATTTTGGAATCGGAAACCTTTTTGAGTTCTTCCTTGCTCATAGCTCGCAAAGAATTGAATTCCCTAACAATACAGTTTTCACAACGATTACGCATTTTTTCTTGCTCCATAGCTGAAATCCTTTTTCCCGTTCCGTAAAAATACAAGTTAGTCAAAAATTATCACCTCTAAAATTAGAGGTTTTTTAAGAATTCATACTACAACATTTTTCTCAGTTCTCCTTCCGATAATATCGTAATCTGTCCGCGATTAAGATGAATAAGTCCCTGTTGTTTAAAGCTGGCTAATAATGTGATAATATATTCGCTTGAGGTTCCCAGTACATTTGCCATTTCTTCTCGTTTTAAAGCTACGCTTAAGGTGCCGTTTGTCTCCGCACCAAATTTTTCTTTGAGATATAGCAAGAGGCCCGCAAGTCGTTTTTTTATGCTACGACGGTTTTCATAAAGTTCCATTTTTAAATGTCTCTCTTCCTCATCGGCTACAAAACCTCTTAAAACATCTAAACAAAAATCGTTATTCTTGGTAAATCCTTTTAATAGGGATTCATTATCTATGCAACAAAGTGTGGTATCCGCAATAGCGGTTGCCGTAACCATGGCGCCTTTTTTAGAAATCAAGGAGCGGCGTCCCATAAGATCTCCTTTTCCTAAAAGATCAGTCACGATTTCTTTTCCTTTGGCGTCTATTATTGTGAATTTGCAGGCCCCATCTTTTAT
>CBDUKC010000303.1:0-3371 GCA_965367705.1 uncultured Maribacter sp.
AAACAAAAAGCTTGGGAACCACCCCAAGCTTTTCTTCGAAATCAAAAACCAACCAATAACTAAATACTTAAAGCATAAGTCAAAATCTTTTTCATAGCATTTAGTATAGAACAATCAAGTTTTGATTTACCCTACTTTTATCTATATATTTTATACATTTAAGTAAAACTTTTTTACATGACACAACAATTTCTTAGCGAAGCTACAGATGAACTGCATAAAAGTCTTGTAAAAAAGGGACACCCTTTCCGCTATTTCACGCTAGCGACTGTAGGATTGGATCGTATAGCTAGGCTACGCACCGTGGTGCTGCGTAAAGTCACCCCTGACCTAAAATTAGTTTTCTATACTGATAGCCGTTCAAAAAAAATGACACACATTACTGAAAACCCGAATGTAAGTATGCTCTTCTACCACCCTAAACTAATGCTTCAACTTAAGATTGAAGGAAAAGCACGCATGGTAAATGATGATGAAGTTTTAAAAACATACTGGCACGGCATACAATCAAATAGCAGAAAAGACTATATCACTGAGCAGACCCCGGGAAGCACATTAAAAAATCCCGATGCCTTACAATACCTAAGCGAAGAAAATCATTTTTGTATGGTAGAAATTGAGCCTTTCAAAATAGAATATTTAAGGTTAAAACGCCCCAACCATCTTCGGGTTAGATTCTCAAAAGAGGATGAGAACTGGGAAGGTGAGTTTCTAGTACCTTAAGCTTAATTCTTAAAACCATCTGGCTACTCCATACTCTTTAAGATATCAACAATATCCTTCTCTGTGGTATCTGGGTTAATAAAACAAAAACGACTTACGGTTTCGTAACCATCAGTTGTTTTCCATTTTGTTGGGGTTACCAAGGCGAAACCTGCCTTATGATTTTTATAGGTCCAATTGCGATAATCATCCGGTTCCCAACCTTTACGGCGATACAATACACAAGACAGACTAGGTTCCCTCACCAATTCTAACAAGGGATGGGCAGTAATTAACTTACCCGCAATAGTAGCCAACTTTATTCCTTCCTCTACCGCCCAAGCATATTTTTCGGTACCATGTGTAGCCAAGGAAAACCATAGTGGTAAACCTCGCAAGCGTCTTGTCAGTTGTATTTGGTAATCGGATGGATTAAACCCATGTGCTCCCTCATCCTTAAATATTTCTAGGTAGGAACCCTCTTGCGCATGAGCCGCTTTCGCCTCCTCAGGATCCCTGTAGAGTACCGCTCCACAATCATAAGGAGAAAAGAGCCATTTATGCGGGTCAATGGTGACACTATCTGCCCTTTCGATACCATTAAATAAATGTCTGACAGATGTAGCAGCCAGAGCTCCACCGCCATATGCAGCGTCTACGTGAAACCAAAGTGCTTCTTCTTTACAAACATCTGCTATACCTGCAAGGTCGTCTATGATTCCAGCATTCGTAGTACCCCCTGTACCAACAACCGCAAATACCCGAGCTCTCTTGCTCGGTTCGAGTCCATTGATTACGGTTTGCAAAGCGCTACCGGACATGGCATCTTCTGTTTCCACTAAAAGTATATCCACATCAATGACCTTAGCCATGGCTTTCAGTGATGAATGTGCGCCAATAGAAGTTATCATAAGCCCCTTGATATTTTGGTTCTTTGGGTCTTGACGCCATTTTTCACGCGCTGCCACGAGGGCCGATAAATTGGCAGCAGTACCGCCACTGGTAAATACCCCAAAAGCTGGGGCGGGCATACCTGTGAGTGAAACTAACCAATGCATAGCTTCATTCTCGCAAAAAATACCGCCAGCCCCTTCCATCCAATACGCACCATGTATACTTGAAGCTGAAGTAACCAAGTCGAACAGAATCGCAGCTCTTGTGGGGGCAGCCGGCACAAAGGCCAAGTGCCGTGGATGGTCTATTGGAACAGTAGCCTTCACCAAAACATCGCGAAAGAGTTCAAAGGCCTTCTCCCCTCCTATTCCGCTATCGGTAACCGTTTCACCCACCAACAAACGAAGCTCTGATTCTGTTTTGGGCTTACCAAGTTCAGGGTTGGTCTTCGTAATTCTATTTATGGCATATTTGACCACATCCAAGGTCATTTCTACCATTTCAATATCTATGTCATGCATATCTAAACTTTTAGTCCATTCGCTCAAAGTAAGGTATATCCCTTTTAAAGCCCACTATCGATAAGGTATCCTTTTCTTTGCCGAAATCAAAAAGTTGTTCCAACAGCAGTCTGCCTTTTGTACTATCTGTTCCTACAACGACCTCTATCCCAGTTTCGCCACCCAGCTTAGACTTCGGTACCGAAAAATCATCACTGGCGAAAATTTCTTTGTTGGGATTTAAGATTCGTATGTTTCCGCCGTAGGTTACATCAGGTAGCAACCATAGTTGATCCTTAAAATTTTTATTCAATCTATCCGAGAGCGGCGCAAAACTAAAATGGACGGAAGATGGGATATCCAACATCTTTTCTACAGGTGTCCGTAGCGTTTGGAACACTATAATTGTAATGAACAAGGCATACAAATAGGTAGCCCATTTCTTTACAGACTTAAATTCCACCGAACGTAAAAGCAAAACCACAAAAGGTAACAGTAATGGTAATAACCAACGTGCTTCAACCTTTTGCACATTGAAGCACAGGAAAAACAGTACCAATACCGACAACTGTGCCAAAGCTAGTTTCGTAAACCAGTCTAAATTTGGCCTTTTAAATGTAACCTTTCCAAGTGCGAATGCTAAAATAAAAACAGCCAAAAGGGGTGCTGTAAGCTTTAGGAATGTGATGACTAACGAAAACAGGGGACCAATGATAAAAAAAGAATTGGCTGCTGTGTTTTCTGTTTTCAAGGCGATACTTTTTTGTAATTCCATAACATATCCCTCAGACCCAAATAACCAGTGGATATGCGGAAATAAAAGCAGTAGCACCAAAGAAACAGTCAATAGGAATTTCTTATCCAAAATAATTTTCCTTATCGACGCATCGAAGAATAGGGTAAAACCAATGGCGACCAAAAAAAATATGTAGTTATACTTAGATAGCATACCGATACTTATCACAAGTCCCAAAAACGCATAATTAGTCCATGTTTTTGCCTTTAGCAGTCGGTCTATCATGACGACGGAAGCAAGAATTGATAAACAAAGGAGGGAAGTGTGAGAGAGTCGTCTAAACGTAAAGTCGATAAAAACCGGTAATAAAACAAGCAACAGCACGGCTATTTCCGACTTACTTTCATTTGTAAGCATTTTACGGGAAAAATGCCACATAGCCATCAAAACACTAGCAAAAATACCGGCTCTGAGTATGGAAAAGGAAACCTTGTTAACCCCAAAAACCTTGTTTACGAAATATTGCAGCCAGGAATATA
>CBDUKC010000304.1:0-3366 GCA_965367705.1 uncultured Maribacter sp.
GTACCAGAATCTTATGGTGGTATGGGTATGGGCTTTGTATCTACCATGTTGGTATGTGACTACATATCTGGAGCAACTGGATCTTTCAGTACTGCTTTTGGAGCACATACAGGCATTGGTACTATGCCGATCACCTTATATGGTACTGAAGAACAAAAACAAAAATATGTTCCTAAATTGGCTTCAGGCGAATGGTTCGGAGCCTACTGCTTAACGGAGCCAGGCGCAGGTTCAGATGCAAACTCAGGTAAGACCAAAGCAGTGTTATCCGAAGATGGGAAACACTACCATATCTCCGGACAGAAAATGTGGATTTCCAATGCAGGATTTTGCAGCGTCTTCATCGTTTTCGCACGTATTGAAGATGACAAGAACATTACAGGGTTTATCGTAGAAAATGACCCGAGCAATGGTATTTCTTTGGGCGATGAGGAAAAGAAGTTGGGTATTCACTCCTCCTCTACCCGTCAAGTGTTCTTTAGCGAAACTAAGGTACCCGTAGAAAATATGCTTTCTGGACGCGGTAGTGGTTTTAAAATTGCCATGAACGCCTTAAACGTGGGTCGTATTAAACTGGCAGCTGCCTGTTTGGATGCGCAAAGACGTGTAATCAACGAAGCAACTAAATATGCGAACGAAAGGGTTCAATTTAAGACCCCAATCATGAATTTTGGCGCTATTAAGGCTAAAATTGCGGATATGACGACCAATGCGTATGTAGATGAAGCAGCTTGTTATAGAGCAGCAAAAAATATTGAGGACCGTATTGCGATGCGTGTGGCTGATGGTAATACGCACCAGGATGCTGAATTAAAAGGTGTTGAAGAATATGCGATTGAATGCTCTATCTTAAAGGTTGCCGTTTCAGAACATGTGCAACAAACTGCCGATGAAGGAGTTCAAATATTTGGCGGTATGGGCTTTAGCGCAGATACCCCAATGGAATCTGCTTGGAGAGACGCTAGAATCGCAAGAATAT
Source organism: uncultured Maribacter sp. (assembly GCA_965367705.1). Lineage (GTDB taxonomy): Bacteria > Bacteroidota > Bacteroidia > Flavobacteriales > Flavobacteriaceae > Maribacter. Next base: position 980 of record CBDUKC010000304.1, read on the forward strand.
ACGAAGGAACTAATGAAATCAACCGAATGTTAGCGGTGGGTATGTTAGTTAAAAAAGCAATGAAGGGTCATGTAGACCTATTAGGGCCTGCAACGGCAGTGGGTGAAGAGTTAATGGGTATTCCTTCCTTTGATACGCCAGATTTCTCGGAGCTTTTTGCAGAAGAGAAAGACCTAATCAAGAGATTAAAGAAGGTTTTCTTAATGGTAGCAGGTAGTGCGGTACAAAAATTTGGAGCACAATTAGAAGAGCACCAACAGTTAATGATGGCAGCTTCTGATATTCTGATACAAGCTTACTTAGCAGAATCGGCAATTTTAAGAACTGAAAAGAATGCAAAAAGATTTGGTGAAGAAGCACAAGCTACTCAAATTGCAATGTCCAAGCTTTATTTATATAGAGCTACTGAAATCGTAATACAAAAAGGAAAAGAAGCGATTGTTTCTTTTGCTGAAGGAGATGAGCAACGCATGATGCTTATGGGCTTAAAGCGCTTTACGAAGTATACGAACAATCCTAACGTCATTGCACTACGCACGCAGATAGCGGACAAAGTAGCAGCAGATAATGGGTACACATTTGACTAACTCAACATACTTTTGTTTTTGAACAGAAGCTAAACCGTCCGCCACATTGGCGGACGGTTTTTTACTTTTACGTATTTTTCCCCTAAACCTTGGTGCAACATTAACAAACTAGAGTTCAAGAGAAGGCCTTGCGGGTGCTATTACAATAAAAACTATTTGCTTAATTTTAAGATAACTTAAAAACTTTCATCAAATGAGTACACTACCCATTTTAATATCACCAATAAAAATCGTAGTTTTTTTTTCTTTTATTATTGTACTTCATGTTGCCGCGCTGTTTTTAGCATCTAACTCGCTAAAGGGTGAGAGATTCTTTATGTGGTTATTTATTATAGTAATGATTCCTATTTTAGGGCCTGTATTATATTTTATAGTTCATTTAGCAAATATGAATGAAAACAAATCGACAATATCTTAGTACTATATAATGTTAATACTACAAAATCACAGAAAACCGTCCGCCAAATTGGTGGACGGTTTTTTATTTGCACATATTCCAATAAGCATCTAATTTTAGCAAATGAATACATCCCTTCTACAACAAGTTTACGATACTAAAACATTCAGAAGGAAAGGTCACGAATTAATAGATCAGCTCGCAGACCACCTAGAAGATAAACTACAACAGCATTCTGGTAGTGCCATTCACTGGAACGAACCTGAGCAAGAGCTCGCTTTTTGGGAAACCTTCCTAGAAAAAGGAGATGAAAACGAGCTATTCTCAGAAATTACCAAAAGAACTACCTACATACATCATCCCCATTACATAGGTCATCAAGTTACACCCACAGCTCCAATGACCGCGCTAACGGGTATGATAAGCTCCTTGTTGAACAATGGCATGGCGGTGTATGAAATGGGCATGTCCCCTTCTGCCATAGAACGTGTGGTAACCGATGTACTCTGTAAAAAAATAGGCTATGATGCGAATTCTGGAGGGTTCATTACCTCTGGAGGGACATTGGCAAATTTAACTGCATTGCTTACCGCACGAAAGGTTATCCTTGAAGCGGATATTTGGAACCAAGGATCAAAACAACAACTAGGAATCATGGTCAGTGAACAAGCGCACTACTGTGTGGATAGAGCTGCCAAAATAATGGGGCTCGGTGAACAGGGAATTATTAAAATCCCGACCACCATAGACTTTAGAATGCATACCGCGCTATTGGAAGAACAATACGCAGAAGCCAATAAAAAAGGCATACATATTTTTGCAATTATCGGTAGTGCCCCAAGCACCGCCACAGGAATGTTCGATGATTTGCAAGAAATCGCGGACTTCGCAAAAAGCAAAAAACTCTGGTTTCATGTAGACGGTGCCCATGGGGGTGCCGCTATTTTCTCCCCTAAGTACAAAACCCTATTAAAAGGTATTGACCAAGCGGATTCCGTAGTCATAGATGGACATAAAATGATGATGATGCCAGCCCTTACCACAGCATTGTTATATAAGAAAAGTTCACATACCAACGTGACGTTTAGCCAAAAAGCGGACTACCTGTTAACCGAATCCGAACTGGAAGATTGGTGCAACTCTGGTAAAAAAACTTTTGAGTGCACCAAGACCATGATGAGTATTCATTGGTTTACCCTATTAAAACTATACGGCGAAGACGTTTTTGACGCCTATGTAACACACCTATTTGACATGGGTGCTCAGTTTGCTAGCATCATTGAAAGCCATTCGCAATTTGAATTGGCAGTAACACCGATGTCCAATATCGTATGCTTTAAATACGCGGATAGAAATGTATCTAGTGAAGCCCAAAACAAACAAAACGAAGCCATCCGACAAGC
>CBDUKC010000305.1:0-3350 GCA_965367705.1 uncultured Maribacter sp.
TTGGTATGCAAGGGTCGTAAACGCCCAAAACTTAACCACGATATACCATCGGTCAAGTTCGGAAACATAAACATAAATGCCAGCAATAGGCCGACGGACATTCCTACGATTCCCCATAGCATGGTGGCGTAGATAAACTTTTTTACGATTTTGTTATCGTAATAGAACTGTTGTACTTCCATAGTTAATTAGTTATTTTTTTTTACTTGGTCAAACTCCGATGGGTGCTCGCCTACTTGTGATTTTACCAGTTCATCCTCAAAAAGCATACGTACAGATGGCGTATACGAATCATCGTACTGTCCACTGCGTACCGACACAATAAAGGCTATGAAAAATAAAATGGCTACAGCAATACTGATAGCCAATAACACATAAATTACACTCATACCTACCTGAATTCTGTTGTAAAACTAAGTCGATGCATTTTGAATAAATATGACATTTGTCAGGTTTACAAATTATTTTAATTTTCTATCACTTCTATGCTCCCTAATTGCTTCTCTTTTTCTTTTAAAATGGATAAAAGGGCAGCAATAATAATAAGGTTTTTCACAATATACTGACCCACCAATGTAAGAAAAATAGGATACCCATTAAAAGAAATAGCTTTAAAAAAGAATAGCGGAGCAAAGGTGCATACCAAATGTGCCACTGCTACAACCGCCACTTTCTTAGGTTGAATGTTCAATAAAAAACAAATTCCGATACCAACTTCAAGTAATGCCAAAAGAATGATCGAAATAGAGGCAGGTATAATACCAAAAGTGAGTTCCCTAATTGTTTCCGTTGCTAAGCCTTCTGCAGGACTCAGTTCAGGAAAGAACTTTAATGTCCCGAACCAAAGGTAGATTATACCTATTGAAATTTTTACTAAACTGTTTTGCTTCAATTGTTTCATCATTTCGGTTGGGTCAAAGGTTATTTTAATTTTCTACCTAAAAGATTGGTCATTATCGTTGTAAACCCCACAACACTTATTGAACTTAAAGGCATTAATATGGCAGCGATAACAGGTTCTAATTGACCTGTTACAGCAAAATAGAGTCCCACTATATTATACGCCAAAGACAACATAAAACTCAGTTTGATAATTTTTATCGCCTTTTTTGAGGCCAAGATATAAGGATAGAGTTCCGTAAATTTTGAAGCGTCCAATATCCCATCGCAGGCTGGTGAAAACACGTTGATGTTCTCTGATATGGCTATTCCCACTTCTGCCTGGGCTAAAGCTCCAGCATCATTAAGACCATCCCCAATCATCATCACCTTTTTTCCTTGTGCTTGCAAGGTTTCTATAAAGTTTAATTTATCCTTAGGCTTTTGATTAAAGTATAAGGGGGTAAGTTTTGGCAGCAGGGCTTCTAAACGTGGTTTTTCACCTTCGTTATCTCCAGAAAGTATGGCTAAACTCAAGGTTTCTCCCATCTCCTTAAATACACGCGAGACCCCTTCCCTATATTGGTTATGAAAAATATACTTCCCCTTGTAATTGTTATTATTAGCAATGTGCACAGCCGTATCCAAAGAATCGACATGTTCTGTGTTTCCTACAAAATCTGCAGAACCTATCCTTATCCGGTCTTTTCCCTTACTAGCTTCCAATCCTTTTCCTAAATATTCATCGTATTGGTCTAAGGTAATAATGTTTTGTTCGGACAGTATATCATATAAAGTCCTGCTTAATGGATGGTTAGATGCGCGTAGCGTGTTCTTTAAGAGCGATTCCTCTTCTGAAGTCAAGGGCATGCCTTCATAGGTGGCCGTGCTTTCTTGCACGGTAGTAATAGTTCCGGTTTTATCGAAAATTGCTGTATCTATTTTTGCCAATTGCTCTATGGTCTGGCTGTCTTTTAAATAGAATTGTTTGCGTCCAAAAATGCGTAGCATATTTCCTAAGGTAAATGGTGACGCTAGTGCGATAGCACAAGGACAAGCAATGATTAATACCGCAGTAAATACATTCATTGCTTTGCTCGGGTCTTGGTAAAGCCAAAATCCTGCGGCCAGAAAGGCAATGGAAAGCACACCAATGGTAAAACGCTTTCCTATACTATCTGTAATCGTTTGGAATCTTGTAGATTTATCAGTTTGGAACACGGCATTGCTCCAAAGTTGTGTCAAATAACTTTGGGAAACCGATTTCAACGCTTCCATTTCCGTAGCACCTTGCACTTGTTTACCACCGGCAAACAATTTATCTCCCGATACCTTTTTTACAGCTTCGGATTCTCCTGTAACAAAACTATAATCTATACGTGCACTGTCGCTAATCAGAATACCGTCTACAGGAATAATTTCTTCATTACGTATCAATAAACGGTCTCCTTTTTCAATTTCATGTACTTGCACACTCTCCTCTTTTCCTTGTTTTGATATGCGAGTCACCGCAATAGGAAAATACGATTTGTAATCCCGTTCAAACGAAAGGAAGGAATATGTTTTCTGTTGAAAGAATTTCCCTAACAATAGAAAGAAGACCAAACCGGTTAAGGAATCAAAAAAACCAGGACCCCAACCAAAGCTAATTTCCAAGGTGCTTCTAACAAAAAGTACTAGTATCCCTAGTGCTATTGGGACATCTATATTCAATAGTTTTGAGCGTAATCCTTTATATGCCGATATAAAATACCCAGACCCTGCGTAGAAAACAACAGGTAGGGAAAAGATAAACATTAACCAACGAAATATCCCTTGATACTCATTTAGCCAAAACTCTCCGCCAGAAGAATTACTAGAAGATAAATCTAAATAGTCTGGAAAGGAGAGGAACATGACGTTCCCAAAAGCAAAACCCGCAATACCTAACTTATAAAGAAGACTCCTATCCTTACCTTTTTTTTCATTATCAAAATCGTCCAAGGAAATATTAGGCTCGTACCCAATTCTAGCCAAAAGCATAACTACCTCCTTCAAGGATGTCTTATTGCTATTATAGGTGACGCTTACTGTTTTTTTAGGAAAATCAACTTGAGAACCGTTAATAGCAGGATTAAGCTTATTGAGGTTTTCTAAAATCCAAATACAGGAACTACAATGAATGTGGGGTATATATAAGTTTATAATTTGAAGGTCACCGTCATTAAACTCCGTAAGTCTTTCAATAATAGTAGGAATATCAAGAAAATCATATTTTCCTTCTATCTCGTTGGGCGTAGCTCCAGCACTTTGTTCTAAGTCATAATAATAGGACAGGTCGTTGCTTGAAAAGATCTCATAGACGGTTTTACATCCATTACAACAGAAGTCTTTTTCGTCAAATGCAATTACCGCGCTACCACAGTCATCACCACAATGGTAACAGTTGTGTTTATCCATAACAATATGCTTATACCTTTTACAAAGGTGTT
>CBDUKC010000306.1:0-3337 GCA_965367705.1 uncultured Maribacter sp.
GCTACCTATAATGGTGTATTGCTAAGGGAACGTATTGCAGATAACAGCAAACCAGATCCAAACGATTTAACAAGTTTGTATCAAAACAATGGGTACTTGTTCTCTAGCATAAATCCGGTCGAGGTATCTGCAGCTAACGATACTATTAACTTTGAAATACGTATCATAGAAGGTAAGGAAACCTTTTTGGACCATGTTACCGTAAACGGAAACGAAAAAACTAATGACCATGTTATTTTTAGGGAGTTAAGAACCAGACCTGGTCAGAAATATGATAAGTCTGATATTATAAGAACCATTCGTGAACTTGGCCAGCTTGGCTTTTTTGATGCGGAGCAGATTACACCAGATGTCTTAAATGCAGATCCAAATGCGGGAACCGTAGATTTGGATTGGAGTCTTGTTGAGTCCGGTTCTAGCCAAATAGAATTACAAGGAGGTTACGGAGGTGGAGGCTTTATTGGAACCCTAGGATTATCTTTTAGTAACTTTTCTATTAAAAACTTATTTAAAGGTGAAATGTATAAGCCAGTACCAATGGGGGATGGTCAAACATTTGCCTTGCGTTTACAGGCGAGTAGAACGTTTAGGGTCTATAGTTTAAATTTCACAGAGCCTTGGTTAGGGGGTAAAAAGCCCGTCCAGTTCAATATGAATTTTTCTAGGACGCAACAATTTTTGGCATCTTTTGGTGGCAGTAACGGTATAGAAGTCGATAAGGATCGTCAATTTTCTATAACGGGGGTTACCGTAGGTTTGGCAAAGCGGGTACAATGGCCAGATGACTTTTTTACTATTTCCCATGCCTTGAGTTATCAGTTGTACGATTTTAGAAATTATAATACGGGCTTGTTCAATTTTGGTAATGGTCAGTCTACCTCTATAGCGTATACAATTGGGGTTTCTAGAAACGCCATTCAAGGAGGTCGTATTTTCCCTAGAGGGGGTTCAAATTTTGAGGTCACTGGGAAATTTACACCACCTTATTCGCTGTTTAGTGATAAAGACTTTAGAGCTTTAAGGGAGCGTAGTGAAGAGCTTGCGCCCATAGTAGCTGGTCAGGGAGGAGCAATTACACCAGAAAGTAAGGAATTAGAGCAAATAGACCAAGAGCGTTTTCGATTATTAGAATATTACAAGCTAAAGTTTAAAGGGGATTGGTATACCACACTTATCGATAAGTTGGTGCTTAGAACCAACGCAGAATTTGGATTTTTGGGAAGTTATAACAGTGCCGTAGGTGACGTACCATTTGAACGATTCTTTGTTGGGGGTGATGGTCTTAATAACTTTACATTAGATGGTAGGGATATTGTTCAGCTAAGAGGTTATGAAAACCAATCTGTAACGGCAATAGACCCAATAACAGGGCAGCAAGAAGGTGCTTTAATCTATAATAAGTTTTCAATGGAACTAAGATATCCATTAACCTTAAAACCCTCTGCATCTATTTTTGGTCTCGCCTTTTTAGAGGCAGGTAACTCGTTCAACAATTTTCAGGAGTTTAATCCGTTTCAATTAAAGAGATCGGCCGGTGTGGGGCTGCGTATTTTTATGCCAGCGTTTGGATTATTGGGAATAGACTTTGGTTATGGTTTCGATGAGGATCTACGGCCACAATCTGTAGGTAATGGTCCTAGTGGATGGCAAACGCACTTTATTATTGGTCAACAATTTTAAATTTTTAGAGTTGTGCTAAATGCTTCATTTTAAAAGTTTTAGTAATTTTGGCACGATATTTTCTATTGGATTAAACGTTATCAATAATGAAGTTAAAAACAAAAGTTCTTTTATTTCTTGGTCTACTGGTTATCGGTTTTTGTGCGAACGCCCAAAGGGGTATCCGCATCGCTTATGTAGATATGGAGTATATCTTGGAGAACGTAGAAGAGTATCGAGACGCTACGGAGCAGTTGAACATTAAAGCACAGAAATGGAAAGTGCAAATAGAGCAGAAGCAAAGCGTTTTGGAGCAAATGAAAAAGGACCTAATGGCAGAGAAGGTATTGCTGACCGCAGAGCTAATTTCTGAAAGAGAAGAAGATATACAGATACTTGAAAAGGAGATGATAGAGTATCAACAGGATAGGTTTGGTCCTCAGGGTGATTTGATTTTACAAAAAAGACGCCTTATACAGCCAATACAGGACCAAGTGTTTAGCGAGGTTCAAAAATTGGGAGCCAATAAAAAGTATGATTTTATTTTTGATAAATCTGCGGATGTTGTAATGTTGTATTCTGAAAAAAGACACGATATTAGCGATCTTGTTTTAAGAGGAATATCTAGGACCAGAAAGATAAGCAAGCCTTCAAAAAAAGCTAGTAATAGAAATAGTCTTGCGGACTTTGAAGGAGAGGAAGAAGATGCGGAAGAAGTTGTTTCCGATGCATTGCAAGAACGCTTAGATAAGGCAAAGGAAGCAACTGAGGCTAGAGCTAAAACTGCCGATGAGAAACGTGCTGAGCAGTTAAAGTTGAGGGAGGAAAGAAAAAAGGCCTATGAGGAACGAAGAAAGAAGTTATTAGAAGAACGAGAAGCAAAGAAAAAGGAAGAGCAAGCTAAAAAAGACACCGTAAACTAAAAAAATAGCGGTTAGTATATTATTAAATTAGAAACCATTAATTAACACTCAAAGAAGAATTAAATTTTAACTCATGAAACACGTAAAGAAAATAGCAGTAGCACTAATGTTGTTCGTAGGGGCAACAAGTTTTGTAAACGCTCAAAGTAAAATTGCTCACATAGATGTTACACAATTATTGTCTAACATGCCAGAGATGAAAGTAGCTGAAGCAGAGCTTAAAAAATTACAAGAGACTTATAATGCTGATATCGAAGCTTCTATGACGGAATATCGTAATAAGCTTACGCAATATCAAAACGAAGCGCCTTCAAAATCAAAAGAGGAAAATGATAAGAGAGCTTTAGAGATTCAAGGTTTTGAGAAAAACATTGGAGATGCTCAACAGGCTGCACAACAGGAATTTCAGAAGAAGCAAGGAGAATTATTTGCTCCTATTTCTGATAAAGCAAAAGCTGCAATAGAAAGAGTTGCCGCCGCCCAAGGTTTTGATTACGTTATAAATGCCCAGCAAGGTGCAGGATTAATCGTAGCGAATGGAAAAGATCTTTTGGCTGACGTTAAAAAAGAATTAGGCTTCTAAAGTAGTCTTTATATAAAAAATAGAAAACCGCCCATTTGTGGCGGTTTTTTTATGAAATAAACTTTCTTTTAATATTGGTCCAGCGTAGCTTCCTTATGTAACTACCTTCCGCTTCGGACACTAGGAAGTCTGTATTATGTTTCTTCGCTTCAAAATAGCCTTTTAGATTATT
>CBDUKC010000307.1:0-3323 GCA_965367705.1 uncultured Maribacter sp.
GGACTTTGCATCTTTAGGCGCCAATAGACCACTGTTGTTCATAGAAACGGTTTCAAAAGCACCTTTGCCATTTCCTTTTAAAAATAGACCGTTCAAAGCATCATATTTCCCAATGAAGGTTTCATTGCCAAAATCGTTGCCAACACCCAGGATATCTAAATTTCCATCAGTATCCACATCCTTTAAAATAAGACTATTCAGGGGTGCCAATTGCGCTTCAATAGGTAAAGGGTGTATTTTAAACGAACCATTTCCAAGGTTCTCTAAATAACTACTATTATCGTAGTTACCTGTTAAAATCAAAGTGTTTTCTAGTTCTGAGGTAGAAAGTAAGGTGTTTTGGGTAGCTTTTGCATATTCTCTATAATAGTTGAATTTTGAACGAAATATCGTGCTTTGCTTATTGATATCGCCCCAAAAGTTCACAGGAAAGGACTCAAAAGTGCCATTTTTATCCTTAAAATAGGCAAAGGTAACAGGGTCTATGCTGCCGTTTTGGTCAAAATCCTTAGCGAATACCGTAACTGGCCGTTCTGCAGAAGGCTGAAACAAATTATTCCTTCCTAAGTTTCCAGCAACTAAATCTATATCTCCATCATTGTCCATATCAGCAGCAGAAATACTTTCCCACCATCCCATAAAATTTTCAATCCCTGTATTCTCCATTTTTTCGAATGAAGCGTTTTTATTTTTGAAAATGGTAATGGGCATTAATTCGCCAACTACAATTAAATCTTGTTGTCCATCGGCATCATAATCGCTCCATACGGCATCGGTTATCATACCTACGTTTCTTAATTCTGCTGCTATGTTATCGGTAACATCTTTCAACGTTCCGTTTTCGTTCATCAATAAAAAGCTTTTTTCCGGCATTGGATACTCTCCCATAGGAGTTCGACCACCAACAAACAAATCTACATAGCCATCAGCATTAAAATCCATAGCTTTTACTACGGTGCCACTTGTTTTAATTTCTGGTATTCTTGTTTTGTCTTCAGTAAATTTTCCATTCCCATCATTTAGGTAGAAGCGGTCTCGGTAGTTGTCACCTCCCTCTATAAATTGATTGCTACCAGAAACTAAATACATATCTAAATCGCCGTCATTGTCAATATCAAAGAGTTCAATAGCTTCTTCTTCAAATTGCATTTCATTTGGCATGGTGAATAAGGCGTTTTGAATAAAACTTCCATCTTTCTGTTGGAGTAGGAGTATAGGAGAAAACTTGTGTGTACTACCTACTATAATATCTTCCAAAGCGTCTCCATTTATATCGCCTACCACCAGACAAGGGCCGTTTTGTGATAATTTATGTGGTAAAGTGCGTTGAATATCAAAATCTATGAAATCTAGGTCCTTGAGATCAATATCGAGACCTAATTGTGCTGTAACGTTTGTAAAATAAGTTTTGTCAGCAGGTTTTTGAACTGGAAATAAGGAATTTACGCTGTCGTTTTTAATTCCATTTTTATGGCTAACAGAAATTGTTTGGTTGCTTGCTATATTTTTAAGGTTTTGATAGCTTCCGTCTGGCCACTGTATTGCTATGTTTGTAATGGTATCGTTCTTACCTATGCCAAAATGAGGAATTGGCTCAACGGAGGACATGTAGCCACGCGATAAATAATGTTCGTAATATTGGGTTTTATCAGCACCATAGTTAAGTTCTATTTTGGTGCCAATGCCTAGAGGATTACCGGATGGTCCTTCTAATGATAATCTTAAAAAGTTATTCTTGTCCGTATTATTTTCGCCATAAGTATTCTCATATATAAAAGCTTCATCGTTTATATTGTTGACAATATAGTCTAGGTCACCGTCTTGGTCTAAATCTGCAAAGGCAGCACCGTTAGAAAATGATGGAATGCTCAAACCCCAATCTTTACTACGTTCCTCAAACGTCCAGTCTCCTTTATTGCGATACGCATAGTTGGCGACCTTAACCTCAGGTATGGAATCTAAAATTTTAGCAGGGCTTAAGTAGGCGTTCACGTTAATGGCGAAATCCCCAAAATCTTTATCTGTTATATCGCGAGGAAAACCATTGGTAATCAAAAGGTCACGAAAACCATCGTTGTCCGCGTCCATAAATAGGGGAGACCAGCTCCAATCGGTTTTAGATATGCCCGCCATTAGCCCTATTTCATTGAAGTTGCCTGCTGAGCCATTCCCTTTATGCAGCATGTTGCGCATGTACTGGTATTGATAGTCATAGCGTTCATTAAGGGTATATTCTACATAATTTGTGTTTCCGATATTAGTTTTCATTCGATGGTTGGACTCTCCTAGCATATCCAAGGTTAGAATATCCAAAAAACCGTCGTTGTCATAATCAGAGATGTCTGATCCCATAGAGAACTTGCTTTGATGCTTCAAATATGATGCAACGTCATTGGTAAAAGTGCCGTCTTGATTATTAATATACAGTAAATCGTTTGTCAAATAATCATTGCTAATATGAAGATCTGGCCAGCCATCATAATTTAAATCGGCCACGGCAATTCCGAGTCCAAAACCCTCATAAACAATACCTGCGGCAAGGGAAACATCTTCAAATGTACCGTCTCCTTGGTTTCTGTATAAGCGATCATTGCTTACTGCGGAACCATCGTTGATACTTGGGCGATAATTTGTTGGTAATTCATGGACCTGTTCGTTATTTAATACATAAAGATCTAAAAGGCCATCTTTGTCATAATCAAAAAATGTAGCATTCATGCTATTCCTATTGTCATCGATTCCATAGGTTTTAGCCATTTCTTTAAATGTAGGGACGCCATCTTTGTTTATGCCTTGATTTACAAAAAGCATATTACGTCTTTCCTCGTCACCGTTGGCCATTGCTACGCAGATGTACACATCCATCCAGCCGTCCAAATTGATATCAACAATAGCAGCCCCGGTACTCCACGCTTGTTTTGCTTCTATACCAGATTCCGTTGAAATATTTTCAAATTTAAAGTCACCTTTGTTAAGGTATAATTGGTTCGAAACTTGATTACCTGTAAAGAGGATATCGTTACGGTTATCGTTGTCAAAATCTGCAATTGCAACACCGCCACCATTAAAAATATATTCCTCTGTAAGTATGTTAAAGGTATCTGTTTCTACGATACGATTATTAAACGTGATATTAGTGGCTTTGCCCGATGTTAAAACGAATAGGGTTTTTTCCTTTTTTTCGCAGGAGGAATAGAGAAGTAATATTAGAACGGAAATCAGTAGATTTTTTTTCATTAGGTAGCGTACTTGTTAAATATGGAATAACAAAAAAGCAGTGATTATACAAAGATAATCACTGCTTTTGGTATTAAAAATCTTCA
>CBDUKC010000308.1:0-3321 GCA_965367705.1 uncultured Maribacter sp.
GTAGGTATTATGGATGAGACCGTTCAAGCAAGTATTGACCGTGTAAAAGCGGCACGACAAGCACTGCCCGACCACATAAAATTAATGACCGATGCCCACGGAACGTTTAGCGTTCCGGAAGCGAAACAATTTTGTAGAGGCGTTGAAGACTACAATCTGTACTGGTTTGAGGAGCCCATTAGTCCGGATAATAAAATGGGTACAGCAGAAGTGCGCGCCAATACGCATATTCCCATTGCCGCTGGTGAAAGCGAATACACGGCATTTGATGTACGTGATCTTATCGCCGAGCGCGCTTTGGATGTACTACAACCCGATTGCGCCATTATTGGTGGTATCACAGAAGCCATGCGCGTTGCACAATTGGCGCATACCTACCAGCTAGAATTGGCTCCCCACTGTTGGGGTTCTGCCTTTTCTTTTATGGCAGGTGCTTCAGTAGCTTTTGCTTCCCCATCGGCCAATGTTATAGAATTTTCCCTAGGTGGAAATCCAATGATGTACGACTTGGTGGAAGAGCAAATAAGCGTGGACGAAAACGGTATGCTCCCCGAACCAGATAGACCTGGCTTGGGTCTCACCCCAAACTGGGACTTTGTAAATGAATTCAAACAATAAGACGATGGCAAAAGCAATACAAATCAATCACGTGGCCTTAATTGTAAGCAACTTAGAGGAAGCTTGTGAATTTTACGAACATGAATTGGGTTTGGAACCTATTCCAGCCTTTCTTTTTGATTATCCAACGGCCTTTTTCAAATTTAACGAGGAGCAGCAGTTGCATCTGACGGAATGGGAAGATGCGTATTCCTTTCGCGGACATATTTGCGTGCAGGTAGATGATATCAATACCATTTTTTACCGCATGAAGGAACTCGGTATTATCGATATAAAACCATGGGGACATGTGCGGCAATTACCGGATGGTCCTATTCAAATGTTCGTACGTGATCCTTCGGGAAATCTTATTGAAATTTCATGTGCTCCGGATGCAGCTATCGACCCAAAAATATTTGAAGACGAATTGTTTAAAGAAGGTATATATGTGTCCGGCAGAAACGATTTTCGAGGCTATAAGACCAAGGATGCTACCTTATACCACAAGAAATAAATGGGGCATACAATTCTATTATTAGAAACTATTGCCAATGAGGCAATGCACATACTCGCAGCAGCGAAAGACGTAAGTGTAGTCACTGGTTTTGACGAGACCACCCTACAAAAAGCCATAAAAACGCGTCATATAAATGCCATCATCACCCGCGGCAAAGGTCAGGTGAGAACGGCATTGATGGAGCAGTTACCAGACCTAAAAATCATTGCGCGTTGCGGAGTAGGATTGGATAACATTGATGTGACCGAAGCAACTAAAAGGGATATCAAAGTAGTAAACGCTCCCAACTCCAATGCTAATACCATAGCGGAACACACCATCTCTTTGCTATTAATTTTACAACGCAACCTATACAGTGCCATCACAATGGTCAAAGAAAACCGATGGCAGGAACGAGTAAGCTATAAAGGAGATGAAATACATGGAAAAACCCTTGGGATTTTAGGCATGGGAAACATTGGAAAAAAAGTGGCCCACATAGCGGAAGCCATGGGAATGACAGTCATTTACTGGAGTGCACAAAAGGAGGACGTCCCCTACGCTTTTGAAACCTTTGAAACGGTTTTAAAAATGGCAGACTGCATCAGCCTGCATCTTCCTTTGACAAAGGAAACAGCAAAGCTGATAGACGAAGAAGCGCTTGCATTACTTAAACCCACTGCCCTACTCATCAATACGGCTAGAGGAGGAATCATCGATCAAAAAGCATTGAACATTGCCTTAACAGAAAACAAAATTGCTGGTTTCGCAGCAGATGTACTAGCAACAGAACCACCAGAGCTAACCGATACCATCACAAAACATCCAAATACCTACATTACTCCACATGTAGGTAGTCTCACTAGCACAACCTACGCCAAAATGTGCACCATGACAGTAAAAAATACGATTGCCCTTCTAACCAATAATACGCCAACTAAGAACTGTGTTTTTAACGAGGCAGGTTTGGGGTCAAATTAATAACATACTATGAAATATAAAGCAGTATTCAGTTCCCTAATTTATTTCTTCACGTGGTTGACTTTTGGACAAGTAACGGTAAATCAAAATCGCTTAGAACAGCGTATTATGGATTTAGCAAAATTTGGGATTCAAGAGAACGGAGAAACCGAACGCGTAGCGTTTAGCGATGCGGATATTGCCGCGCAACAGTGGGTAATAGACCTCTTAAAAGAACTCGATGTAAAGGTTCATATCGATTATGCTGGAAATATTATTGGTAAGCGCGAAGGAAAAAAACCATCCTTAAAACCAATTTCATTTGGCTCACATATAGACCGGGTGCCAAACGGAGGTAACTACGACGGCTGCGTGGGGTCCATGGCATCTTTAGAGGTGTTAGAAACACTCAAGGAAAATAAGATTACAACCGACCATCCTTTGGAAATTATAATTTTCTCTAATGAGGAAGGCGGTGTTATGGGAAGCAGGGCCATAGCTGGACATTTAGGAAAAGAAGCATTGCCTATTGTGAATTCTACCGGTTATTCTATGGGAGAAGGAATTATGCGACTCGGCGGAGATACTACGCGAATCGTTGAGGTAGCGCGTGAAAAAGATGAATTAGCGGCATTCTTAGAATTACACATAGAACAAGGCGGCACGCTTGAAAAGGAAAACATACAAATCGGAATCGTAGAAGGTATCGTTGGCCTCAAATGGTGGGAGGTCGAATTTACAGGTTTTGCCAACCATGCAGGAACAACACCCATGAACGCAAGACAAGATGCGTTGTTGGCAGCAGCAAAATTTATAGTTGCCGTAAATGAAGTAACTACTAGTTTTGATGGTGCTCAAGTAGGAACTGTGGGTAAGATTAATGCGAAACCAGGCGCACCTAATGTGATTCCCGGTAAGGTCGTAACAAGCCTAGAGATTAGAGACCTATCATTGGAAATGATTGAGAAGGTATATTACGCAATCAAAACCAGAGCCAACGAAATCGCAAAGGCTTCCAATGTGCAAATTGAATTCCTACCCCTAGACACCACAGCCGACCCGGCAATCATGACGGCCGCCATTCAAGATGAAATTGCTGCATCAGCGGTTAAACTAGGACTTACTACCAAAAGATTGCCAAGTGGTGCGGGTCATGATGCCCAAGATATGGCCTTAATCGCACCCACGGGAATGATATTTGTACCCAGCAAAGGTGGTATTAGCCATTCTCCAAAAGAGTTTACTTCTGCCGAGGACATGGCCAACGG
>CBDUKC010000309.1:0-3294 GCA_965367705.1 uncultured Maribacter sp.
CCGTCATAGTCCAAGAACACCAATCGCTTTTTCGCATCGATATAGCTACTCATTATCGTATTCATCAAATCAACAGATAACCTACGGGACACATACACATCTTCTTTTTCTTTTTGGTTGACCAAGGAGGTCATAAAGTCATTTGCCCATTTTTCTACATTATAGCGTTCCAATCGTTTTTGCAATATGCCGTTGCGTTCCTGTTGTTCCTTTTCTGGCATGTTGATGGCTTGATAAAGGGTATCTGCAATTTGCTCAAAATTATTTGGGTTGATAAGCAAGGATTCATTCATTTCGTTCGCAGAACCTGCCATTTCACTTAAAATAAGTACCCCAGTTTTATCGGTTCGTGTCGCAATGTATTCTTTTGCCACCAAATTCATTCCGTCTCGTATTGGGGTTAACCAGGCAATATCGCAAGAGGTGTAGAGGTCTATCAAGTTTTCAAAGGGCATAGACCTATAAAAATACCAAATAGGTGTCCAGCTTACTGTCGATAGTTCCCCATTGATACGGCCTACCAGTTCATCAATTTCTTTTTTAAGTAGTTTGTATTGTGGCACATTAGAGCGAGAGGGAACCGCAAGGATAATCAAACGTACCTTTTCTTTATATTCTGGATACTTGTTCAAAAAATACTCGTAGGCATTTAAGCGTTTGGCAATTCCTTTGGAATAATCCAATCGATCTATAGACAAGAAGAACTTTGCATCAGGGGCAGATTTTTTATGAGTGTCCAAGCGTTTTTGAAGTTCTGATTTTTCGGATTCGCTACGTTGCGAATGTTCCTTTGCTGCATCACTGAATTTCTTGTAATCGATGCCCATAGGGAAGGAGTCTACTTTGATAACCCTATCGTCCAAATAGATGTCATTAAAGCTAACTTCTAAGCCCAAAAGTCTTCTTACGGAACTTAAGAAATGACGTTCATAATCATAGGTATGAAAACCAATAAGGTCCGAACCTAGCAAGCCTTGCAATATTTCACGCCGCCAAGGAAGGGTTCTAAAGATTTCATAGGATGGGAAGGGGATATGTAAGAAGAAACCGATGGAAATGTTGGGTCGTTTTTCACGCACCATTTGGGGCACTAACATGAGTTGATAGTCATGTACCCAAATGGTATCGTTCTCATCTGCCTTTTCTAGGATAGCATCTGCAAATTTTTGATTTACTGCCTTGTAGGTTTCCCAATAGGAAAGTTCAAATTCTGAATACTCCAAAAAGTAATGGAACAAAGGCCATATGGTTCTATTACTAAATCCGAAATAAAATCCATCTACTTCCGTTTTTGTCAGCTTTACTTTTGCTGAACCGTGCTCCGCCAAAGCTTTATCTATTTTTGGTGCTAACTCCTCCGGAATTTCCTCATCGGTAAGTCCACTCCATCCAATCCATAAGCTGTCACCGCCAGAGTGAACCGATTTCATTCCTGTTGCCAAACCTCCTACGCTAGGTATCGCAGTGATGTCTCCATTGCTAATTTGCAATTGTACGGGTAGTCTATTTGAGATTATGATAGTTTTGGACATAAATAGCCGATTTTGTTTTGTTTTGAACTTAATTTCTCTCAATTTCGGGAAAAACATGGGCAATACCAATTGAAAGTCCATTAGAATTAGAATTTTTAACGATACAGCATTTTAAGTCCTTTTTTAGAAGGATAATAGGAATGAGCGATACGTATGCGCTTTAAATTTTGAAATGTTGCAACCAGCTTAAAACAGAAAAAATACATGGATAACTTAGATTACGGAATTATAGGAAATTGTAGAAGTGCGGCCTTGGTGTCTAAAACAGGCTCCATTGACTGGTGTTGTTTGCCAGAGTTTGACTCTTCCTCGGTTTTTGCAAAATTGTTAGATGATACCATAGGAGGTAGCTTTGAGATTCAGGTTGATGAGTCTTACGTCATTACGCAGCGCTATAAAAAACATACCGCAATCTTAATTACCCGTTTTACTTCAGGTGATGCTATTTTTGAAATACGAGATTTCATGCCGCGATACCGTAAAGAAGACGGTTATAATTCGCCCCCGGAATTGGTTCGGTTTTTTAAACATATTTCAGGAAAACCAGTGTTTAAAGTGCATTATAATCCCAAATTGGAATACGCCATGGGTAAAACGGATACCTATGTAAAGAAGAATTTTATTGTAAGTCTTACCCATGGAGAAAAATTCGATACGTGTTTTCTATACACTTCATTTAACAAGTACGCTGTTATGGAAGGAAGGGAAATTACGTTGGAAAAGGATGGTTACTTCCTAATGGGCTATAACGAGAAATTGTTTCTCCCAACCGTAAGAAAAATGTACACGGAGTTGGAGCGCACGAAGGTGTATTGGTTGAACTGGAGTAATAAGACCCCAAACTATAAAAAATACAATGCACAAATAAGTAGAAGTGCCATTACGCTTAAGCTGTTAAGCTACGACAAAACCGGTGCCGTATTGGCCGCTGCTACGACCTCCTTACCAGAAACGATTGGTGAAGTTCGAAACTGGGATTATCGTTTCTGTTGGATACGGGATGCCTCTATGGCCATTAAGGTTATTGGTGATTTAGGGCATAGAAACGTAGCGAAACGCTACTTGCAGTTTATTGTGGATTTGATTCCGGATAAGGATGAGAAACTACAAATTATGTACGGTATTAATAAGGAGAAGAAACTAACCGAACTTACCTTGGAGCATCTCGCTGGTTATAAAGGCTCAGCCCCTGTACGTGTAGGAAATGCGGCATACAAACAAAAGCAGAATGATATTTATGGTATTCTGATGGATGTTATTTATCAACAGTTATCCAAATATCATAACGATACAGAGAATGGGGAAGAACTCTGGGGGATTACCAAAGGCATTGTTTGGATTGTTTCCAACCACTGGAAAGAGGCAGATAAAGGAATTTGGGAGTTTAGAGCGGAAGACCGTCACTTTACCTTTTCTAAGGTGCTATGTTGGGTAGCTATTGACAGGGCCATAAAAGTGGCACGAATGTTTAAAAAGACCGCTAAAATTGAAAAATGGACGGCTTTGGAGCAAGAAATTAAACGTGATATTCATGAAAATGCATGGAACCCAGATGTAAATGCATTTACGCAATCGTATGGGAGTCCCGATATGGATGCCTCTGTCTTATTGATGGAGTCCTATGGATTTATTAATGCCAAAGACCCAAAATTTGTAAGTACCGTAAAAGCGATAGAGAAAGAGCTAAGTAATGATGGTCTGCTTTATAGATACAAGAATGAAGATGATTTTGGATTGCCTTCTTCCTCGTTTACTATTTGTA
>CBDUKC010000310.1:0-3230 GCA_965367705.1 uncultured Maribacter sp.
ACATTAGGGTTGTTTACATAGCCGGCGAGCAAGCGTGCGAGGCTTTCTGAATCTTGACGGACACCACCACAACCACCTTGGTGGGTAATAAACTTCACTTGAATATTATCAAAAGCAGGTGACTTTTTAACAGGCTTAGCTGCAATAGTATCTGCTGGTGTTCCGTTAACCAACTGTCGTAATAACAGACGTTGTGAACTGACGCTGTTGGTGCTCAATTCGTTTTCAAAAACATCTTTTAATACTTCAATATTTCTGTTTTCACAAAATACCAAAGGGAAAAACAACCAAATATTCTGTGTTCCTACTTGTCCGTCTGGTCTGTGATAACCCATGAAGGTCCTGTTTTTCCAGTGGGATAAGTCCGGTGGATTCCATGAGGTAATTTCGGTTTTCTGTATAACAGCTTGGGTCTGGTGTTTTATATTTTCGGTGGTAAGTAATTCCCCTTTTTTAATTTCTGTAACAGCCTTACCTATCAAAACACCATACATAAAAATTGCACCGCCAACGTGTAACGGTTCTAAAGCTATTTTATGTTTCGCTTTGGTATCGGTAAGGATTAGGACATCTTCATCTTCTAAGGTTGTAAGCTCACCTTTTGGTAAATTTACCAACGCTATGGCTACGTTGTCCTTGGGGTGTATTTTTATTAGCTTACTGTGCATATTCCTTCGTATTATAAAGATTCTTGAAATTTAGCCATCCAGACTTAATGCCTTTTTCATCAATATATTGTATAGCGGTTGCTACCGATTTTTGTAAACCGAAAACTAGATTTAGGTCTTCGCCCCAATACTCCGTTTTTGACAAAATAGCTTTAGAAACACTGTCATAGTCTCCCGATTGCCAAATCTTAGAAAGTTCTGAAGTCACGTTTTTATCATCTTGGACGGGTAATTTTTTGTCTCGCCATGTTCCTTTATAAAATAACAGGAGACTGGCAAACGCAAACACAGTGTGTAAGGGTAATACCTGTTTCTGTTTTACGAAATCCAAAAGACTTGGTAGTACGCGTACTTTAAATTTAGAAATAGAATTGAGCGCAATGCTCGCCAATTGATGCTTAATAAACGGATTTCTGAATCGGTCAAAGACATCATGAGTGAAGGTTTTCAGTTCCTTTTGTTCCATTGGTAATGTCGGTATTATCTCTTCGAATACTAAGGCCCGAATAAATGACCCTGTAAAAGCATTGTCCACACTTTCCTTTACCGTGTCGTTCCCATAAAGCAGGTTGAAAGGCACCATGGCGGTATGCGCGCCATTAAGGATGCGGACTTTACGGGTTCGATACGGCTGCATGTCCGTAACGATTTTAACATCCAAGTTTGTTTTGTAAAAAGGCAGCTTTGACTTTAGCTCTGAATCCCCCTCAATAACCCAGAGAAAAAAAATTTCTGCGGAAACGATAAGTTTGTCCTCATAGTCCAGTTGAGAAGTATATAGGTCAATATCATCTTTGGGATACCCTGTAACAATACGATCTACCAAACTATTGTGAAAGGAACAAGCATCGTGCAGCCACGTGGTAAAGACATTGCCCAGATTCCAGAGTACTGTATATTCTAAAATGTATCTTTTTAAGGTATCGGCATTTTGGTTGATCAGTTCACAAGGAATAATGGTCACTCCTTTGTCTTTGCCTCCTTTAAAATGTGTGAAACGCCGGTGTAAAAGAAGTGTAAGCTTTGCAGGGAAGGAATTTGGAGGTCGCATTTCCGCTGTATCGGCAAGGTCTAAAGAGATACCTGCCTCTGTGGTATTGGAAATGATGAATTGCAGTTCGGGTTCCTCGGCCAGGGCTAGGTATTTCTCGAATTCCGTGTAGGGGTTAACCGCTGTTACAATGTTTGTAATGATTTCTTTTTCTTCAATCGCTTTCCCATTTTTAATCCCCTTGCAAAATACAGTGTAGCATCCTTCTTGGGTCTTTAATTGCTGAAGCATCCCATGGGGTATGGGCTGTACCACTGCAATACCTCCGTTGAAATCTGATTTTTTGTTGAGTTCTTGAATAGCTTGTCCAATAAAGGCACGAAGAAAGTTGCCTTCCCCAAATTGTACTATTTTGATTGGTAGTCGTTCTGGTAATCCCAAATCGTTTCTATTCAATATTATCATTGCTAAAAATTTACGACAAGATGTTAATTCAAGATTGACTGTTAAACCAAGTTTTCACTTGTAAAATTTAGATTATTTAGCCTTTTTATGGAATCATATGGCCGTTGCTATTTTGATTTGAACTTGAGACTTGGCAGCTACTTTTGTAAAATAAAATAAGCTATAAGAAACTTTTAGTGCATATCCTTTATGGATATAAAGTTTGAAGCGAAGAATCAACAGATCACAATTGTATAATCACCATACCAACATTAGTTCCATTCCAGTTAGCGGAATAATTTTATCTTTTTAGGCATTAGCTTGGTTCATATGCACACCATTGGCAAGACAGGCTATGAATAAAGATCTTCAATTTCTTGTTTAAACTTCTCTCGGATAACTCTACGTTTCAGTTTTAGGGTTGGCGTTAGTTCGGCTTCTGCACCATCTTCATGCACCGGTAACCAAGACGAACTAATCAATTTAAACTTTTTCACTTGTTCTATATGGCTAAATTGAGGGTTATAAAGGTCGATTACTTTTTCATATTTGGCAATAACGGCTTCATTTTGAATCATTTCATCCAAGCTTGTCCAATTTAGTTTTTTGTGGACGCACCAATTCTTTAAGGAGACTTCAGCAGGAACAATGAGTGCAGTTACAAACTTTTGCTTGTCGCCTACGACCATCATTTGTTCTATCAGAAAGTCTTCTTTCATTTTATTTTCGATGGGAGCTGGAGCAACATACTTGCCCCCAGATGTTTTTAGTAGCTCCTTCTTCCGGTCTGTAATCTTTAAAAATTCAATACCAGATTTTCCCTTAATCAGTTTACCAATATCTCCTGTACAGAAGTATTTTTTACCATCAACCTCTTTAAAGACTTTGGCGTTTATCTCTGGTTTCTTGTAATATCCTTGCATTACATTAGGTCCGTGCGCCAATATCTCACCCTCATTCTCGGCATAATTACCGTCTGAAGGATCTATCTTCAGCGAAACACCAGGAATGGCGTATCCAACTGTACCAATAAAGGCCCCACCAGGCTCTATACTGTTTACGGTAAGTGTGGGGGAAGTTTCTGTAAGGCCGTAAGCCTCTCGCACGGGAATACCTGCTGCACAGAA
>CBDUKC010000311.1:0-3224 GCA_965367705.1 uncultured Maribacter sp.
AAACCAGTGTAATCACCACCATTTCTAATAACATCCCTAACAATTGAAGAGCTAATATAGGATTTCCCGGAGGATGTAAGTAAAAAGACAGTTTCTATTTCAGATAGTTTACGGTTGGTATGCGCAATAGCTTTTTCAAATTCAAAATCTCCCGGATTTCTGAGTCCCCTTAGAATATAATCCGCATCTACCTCTTTGCAAAAATCAACGGTCAAACCTTCATAGGTAAGCACTTTAATTTGCTTTTCTTCTTTAAATGCTTCGTTGATAAACCGCATACGTTCTTCTAGGGAAAACATATAATTTTTATCCGCATTTTTTCCTATGGCAATAATTAGCTCATCAAAAACGGTAATACCTCGCATTATGATATCATAATGCCCTAAGGTTAGTGGGTCAAAGGATCCAGGAAAAACAGCACGTTTCATAGTAAGTTGTAGTATGTTTAAATATAGGTAATTTTAAGACAAGACCTCTGTAATAGCATTTTCAAAAAGTGTGGGCAAATCAATACCCGCAACTGCTGCCTGTTGGGGCAATATACTTTTGGTAGTAAGCCCTGGTGTGGTATTCATTTCCAATAAATACGGTTCGTCTTCAATGAAAATGAATTCGCTTCGCGAAAACCCTGTCATTTTTAAAACATCATAAATGGTTTTCGCCCAATAGGTTACTTTTTCTTTTTGTACGCTAGATATTCGGGCTGGTGTTATTTCTTGGGATTTTCCTTCATACTTCGCTTCGTAATCAAAAAAGTCATTTTCGGTAACAATTTCGGTTACTGGAAGTACGGTCGTTTCTCCCTTGAATTTTAGGACTCCAACAGATACTTCGGTTCCTTTTAAAAAACCTTCGATGATAATTTCGTCGTCTTCTATATAGGCCACCTCAATAGCATGTTGTAACTCCTCTTTTTTATAGACTTTTGTGATACCATAACTACTACCTGATTTATTTGCCTTTACAAAACAGGGTAGTTTTACCTTTTCTATAATTTCATCCTCGTTAATGTCATCTCCTTTGTTTAAATAAAAGGAAGCAGCGGATTTTACCCCATATGGTTTAAGTACACTGAGCAAATCCCTTTTGTTAAAGGTAAGCGCAGCCTGGTAAAACCCACAGGACGTTTGGGGTAGCTTCAAAAGTTCAAAATATGCCTGCATTAACCCATCTTCCCCTGGGGTTCCATGTATTGCGTTAAATACACAGTCGAACATTATTTTATTTTTATCTAGATATATGGAGAAATCAGCTTTATCTATAGGATGTTCCAAATCGTTATCGTCTAGATATACCCATTTGTTCTTAAAGATAAGTATTCTAAATAAATCAAATTTATCTTTATTTAAGTAGGAGTAAACTACGTTTCCGCTCTGCAATGAAATTTTGTATTCACTGGAATAGCCTCCCATGATAATAGCTATTTTTTTCTTCATTTCTAAAACTAAAGGGATTATTGCTAACACAAAGATGTGCTATTCCTAACAAAGAAAAAAGGGCAAACTTGTTCAATTTAGTTTTAAGGTTTTAGAACTGGTGCAGAAGAAGTAGAAAGGAATCATTTTGTTATACGTGCATTTATTATCTTTGGAGGATTATATAAGAACATGAGAAATTTTTTGAATTTTTTAAAAAGTAAGTCATTTTTGATTCAATTGACACTAGCGCTTGTTTTAGTGGTCGTTTTGGTGCTTGTTACTTTAGGTTGGTTAAAAAGTACGACCAATCATGGCGAATTTGTTGAAGTTCCAGATTTCTCAAAACTATCGGTAATGGAGATGCGCAAATCTGTTGAAGATGTGGGACTTAGATATGAGGTATTGGATTCCGCTACCTTTAATCCGGACTATCCCCGCTTCTCTATAATAGAGCAAGACCCTTTGGCAGGAACCAAGGTAAAAACAAATAGAAAAATTTATTTTACGGTGAATCCCTCTGGTTATAAAAAAGTAACTATTCCCAATATTAAACAGGTAACTAAAAGAAATGCAACCTCTATGTTAAAAGCGGTAGGTTTAGACGTACAGCGTGTAACGTACATAGATGAGTTGGGTAGGGATATGGTATACGAAATTAAGTATAAGGGGAAATACGTGAAACCTGGAGATAAACTTCCCAAGACTTCTAAAGTAGAACTCATCTGCGGTAATGGTTCTGTTACCAGTAGGGCATTAATACAGGCCGACTCCGATTAATTATGCAAGTAACTACAGATCAAGAACCCGAAGATAGCGAGCTATTTGAACATCATAGGGTAATCGCTTCTAAAGGGCAAGAGCCTTTAAGGGTGGATAAATTTTTAATGAATTTTATCGAAAACGCTACTCGGAACAAGATTCAACAAGCCGCTAAGGATGGCCATGTTTGGGTTAATGGCGCTATTGTAAAATCCAATTACAAGGTTAAAGCTGGAGACGAGATACAAGTAATGTTCGAGCATCCACCGCATGAATTTTTATTGGTTCCAGAGGATATTCCATTAGACATTGTTTATGAAGATGAGGTTTTGTTGGTAGTGAATAAGCCAGCAGGAATGGTGGTACATCCAGGCCATGGAAACTATAATGGAACGCTTATAAACGCGCTTATCTTTCATATCGATAACTTACCAGCTAATAGTAACGAACGTCCAGGCTTAGTTCATAGAATAGATAAGGATACCTCCGGGTTATTGGTGGTTGCCAAGACAGAAGCTGCGATGACTCATTTGTCCAAGCAATTTTTCGACAAAACATCGGAACGGGAGTATGTCGCTTTGGTATGGGGAAATGTAGCTGAGGATGAAGGCACGGTTATAGGCCATGTGGGCAGGCATCCTAAAAATAGGTTGCAAATGCATGTTTTTCCTAATGGAGAAGATGGTAAAGATGCTGTTACCCACTATAAGGTTTTAGAACGTTTGGGGTATGTAACATTAATTTCTTGTAAGCTAGAGACCGGAAGGACACATCAAATACGTGTGCACATGAAGCATATTGGACATACGTTGTTCAATGATGAACGTTATGGGGGCGAACGTATCTTGAAGGGTACTACATTTACCAAATACAAACAGTTCGTAGATAACGCCTTTAAAGTATTGCCCCGTCAGGCTTTGCATGCCAAGACTTTAGGATTTGTACATCCGGTAACGGGTAAAGCCATGCGTTTTGATTCAGTTATTCCGGAAGATATGCAGCAATGCATAGAAAAATGGCGCAACTACAGTCACAGTAGTACTCAAA
>CBDUKC010000312.1:0-3191 GCA_965367705.1 uncultured Maribacter sp.
GATGCCAGACTGCAAAAATTAGAATCTTTGGTGAATCCAGAGCGCGTGTTACCTGCAACCGTTGAAATCGTTGATATTGCTGGTTTGGTTAAAGGAGCCAGTAAGGGTGAAGGTTTAGGAAATCAGTTTTTGGGAAATATACGGGAGACCGATGCTATTTTGCATGTGCTTCGTTGTTTTGATGATGATAATATTGTACATGTTGATGGTAATGTAAATCCAATTCGTGATAAGGAAACCATAGATATGGAGCTTCAGCTTAAGGATTTGGAGACTGTTGAAAAAAAATTAGAGAAAGTAAAGAGAGCGGCCAAAACAGGCAATAAGGAAGCGCAAAAAGAAGAAGCGGTGCTATTGGCCATCAAAACAGGATTAGAAGCTGGCCAGTCTGTAAGAGCCTTAGACATTTCAAAAGAAAATAGAGTAGAATTCGTAACCCCACTACAATTTATTACGGATAAGCCCGTGATGTACGTGTGTAATGTGGATGAAAATGCCGCCGCAACTGGAAATGACTACGTAGAAAAGGTAAAAGCAGCCGTAGCAGGTGAAAATGCAGAAGTAGTAGTTCTTGCCGTTGGTACCGAAGCCGATATTACGGAATTGGAAACCTATGAGGAGCGACAGATGTTCTTAGAGGATTTAGGACTGGAAGAGCCAGGTTCTGCTAAACTTATCCGTGGAGCGTACAAACTATTGAATTTGGAAACCTATTTTACTGCTGGTGTTAAAGAAGTGCGTGCTTGGACCATTCCTATTGGAGCTACCGCGCCACAAGCCGCCGGGGTCATTCATACCGATTTTGAAAAAGGCTTTATTCGAGCAGAGGTCATCGCCTATGACGATTATGTAAGTTTTGGTAGCGAAGCCAAAGTAAAAGAAGCTGGGAAAATGAGGGTAGAAGGCAAGGACTACATTGTAAAGGATGGTGATGTAATGCACTTTAGGTTTAATGTATAAGCAGTTTCTTGTCTACTAAAAGGTCTAGCTATCAAGCGCTAGGAACAGATTCTAAGTTGTTTTTGCCTATCATGCGTTAAAATTGGCCTGCCTAGTGCGTGTTGTCCTATGTAAACTTTTTTGATACTAGTTATGCAAATATCGCTAATAGCTTAGATAAAAACAGGGTACATCGTTTTCTGTAAAACGGTTCAGTTAAGCGTATTAAAAAATTGAGGAGTATACCACAACTTTGATTTATTGCTAAGGCTATCAACAAAAAGGTAAAAATCTTTGTTAATTACTTTAATTGCTAGGGGTTTGTTCTTTTTCCGAGTCGTGCTATCTTTAACGACACTTTGATTAATCATTAACTCACATGTCCCAAGACACTAATTATACAGAGGATAATATTCGCTCACTCGATTGGAAAGAGCATATTCGATTGCGTCCCGGTATGTACATTGGAAAACTGGGTGATGGTTCTTCCGCCGATGACGGGATATATATTCTCCTAAAGGAAACCATTGACAACTGTATCGATGAATTTGTAATGGGTGCCGGTAAGACCATTGAAATCCGCATTAAGGATGGCTTGGTCAAGGTACGTGATTATGGTAGGGGTATCCCATTGGGCAAAGTTGTCGATGTGGTCTCTAAAATGAATACCGGTGGTAAATACGATTCCCGTGCGTTTAAAAAGTCCGTAGGATTAAATGGTGTAGGTACAAAAGCCGTAAACGCTTTGTCTAGCTTTTTTGAAGTACAATCTTCGCGCGACAATAAAATAAAAACGGCAGAATTTAGCCAAGGGAACCTTTTAAAAGAAGAAGGGCCAAGCGAATCTTCACAGCGCAAAGGCACCAAGGTGTCTTTCCGTCCGGATGAAGCAATCTTTAAAAATTACAAGTTCCGTAACGAATACGTAGAGCGCATGCTCAAAAATTACGTGTACTTGAATCCCGGCTTAACGATTGATTTTAACGGGGAGAAATTCTATTCGGAAAACGGGTTAAAAGACCTTTTGGAAGACAATAATAACACAGAGGATTTTTTGTATCCTGTTATCCATTTGAAAGGAGAAGATATTGAAATTGCTATTACCCATAGCAAAACACAGTATAGCGAAGAGTATCACTCCTTTGTGAATGGGCAGAACACAACTCAGGGTGGAACGCACCAAACAGCATTTCGAGAGGCCTTGGTGAAGACCATTCGAGAGTTTTACGGAAAGAACTATGACCCATCGGATATTCGGAAATCTATCATCTCCGCTATCGCCATAAAAGTCATGGAACCTGTTTTTGAAAGTCAAACGAAAACAAAACTAGGTTCTACGGACATGGGAGGAAAATTACCTACGGTACGAACCTTTATCAATGATTTTGTTGGGAAGTATCTAAATAATTACCTGCATAAGAATCCGGATACAAGAGAGGCAATACAACGTAAGATATTACAAGCCGAACGTGAACGCAAAGAGCTTTCAGGTATTCGTAAATTAGCTAAGGATCGCGCTAAGAAAGCCAATCTGCATAATAAAAAGCTACGTGACTGCCGTATTCATTTAGGTGATACAAAAAAAGATAGAAACCTGGAAAGTACCTTGTTTATAACTGAGGGAGACTCTGCTTCCGGTTCCATTACAAAATCACGAGACGTAAACACACAGGCAGTTTTTAGTTTAAAAGGGAAGCCCTTGAATTCGTACGGATTGTCCAAAAAGATAGTGTATGAGAATGAAGAGTTTAACCTGCTGCAAGCAGCCCTGAATATTGAGGAATCGATAGAAGACCTGCGCTACAATAATATCGTAATTGCTACGGATGCAGATGTTGATGGGATGCATATTCGGTTATTACTGATTACCTTCTTTTTGCAGTTCTTCCCAGAACTGATAAAAGAGAATCACTTGTATATACTGCAGACACCGCTATTCCGCGTGCGTAATAAAAAGGAAACCATTTATTGTTATAGTGAGGAAGAGCGTAGAAATGCTATTGGTAAATTAACCGGTAAACCTGAAATAACACGCTTTAAAGGATTGGGGGAGATTTCTCCCGATGAATTTGTACATTTTATAGGAGATGATATCCGGTTAGAACCGGTGATGCTGGATAAGGCGATGTCCATAGAAGAATTATTGAGTTTCTACATGGGTAAAAATACGCCAGACCGTCAAAAATTTATTATTGAAAATCTTAAAGTAGAGATTGATTTAGTCGAAGAACAAAACTAAACGAACGTAAAAA
>CBDUKC010000313.1:0-3184 GCA_965367705.1 uncultured Maribacter sp.
GTTTCGAGACTAACTTACGTGGAATCTCACCATCTATTTCGTAGAAAATTTGAATGTGGTGATATTCATAATGACTAAAGTCATAAATTTTTTGTCGTAATGATTCTAAATCGTTGTTGATTGATTGAATTAGGTCCTTATGCAGCTCCTGTTGAGGTTCGTCCAACTTAGTCTGCTGATATGCGAGTTCAAGAAAGTTGAGTTGTTGATAGTAGAATTCCGAAGCTTTTTTTGCTGCTTGAATTTTTTCCTTCCAAAGAAAAGCCTTCAAGTCTCTAGCCTCCTTTTTTTTTGAATAAATATTGCCTATGATTTCTCTTAGAATGTAACCGAATCCCCCGGCAGTTAAGGTAACTAATGCAATGGCAACTGGGGTATAATCTTGTAAAAAACTTTCCATTCTCTATTTTTATACTTCACTCAAAAATAGCTCCAAATCTTCAATAGTCGAAATATTATAGAACTCATTATTGTATTCCATCAAACCGTTAAACAGCTTTTCACTCTTCTTTAGTGTTGGTCTTTAAATCTGCTCTCTTATATCAACATCCAAGCATTGGGAATTTTGAGAGTTATGAAAGGATCTATTGTGATTTGCGTATTAGCCACACGGAAGCAGAAGATTTCAACAAACAGTCTAGGAACGTGCTGCGGAAAGCGATTTAACTTTAGAAACTTAAAAGAGGGCAATCAAACGGAAACCCACTTTTTTGTTCAAATGATTGTCAATTACTGGCAACGTAAATGACGAATTAAAGATAATACTTTGGTGATTTTATGCAAGAAATGTAAAATATGCACCTCTAAAACAAATCTTTTTTTTACTTAAAAAGTATCAATGCGGGTTTAAATTCCAATTACCGTACAGTAATCGTACAAATATTAAAATACAAAAACATCAACATATTGATTAACAATAAGTTAAGGTTTTTAAATGTGGAGAATACCGGATTCGAACCGGTGACCTCTTGCCTGCCAGGCAAGCGCTCTAGCCAACTGAGCTAATCCCCCAAAGAGCGGCAAAGGAAATACTTTTTACCAAGCTAACAAAGAAATCTTAATCTTTCTTAACACTTAAGATCAACACTGGAATAGGCGCAGAGAATTCAGCCTTTAGAATGGTGCTTTTTTCCCATAGTTTTTTAAAGAATCCACGCTTGCGTCTAAATACACATAACAAATCTGGATGTTTGGATTGAAAATGCTCTAAAACACCAAGATAGGTGGTGGCATTTTCGGTGATGGTAAGTTGGGAGCTAATGTCCATTAAGGCCGTATTAACTTTCAAATCATCATCGGAATACCCCGGAGTCTTTACCAATAACAGGTTTACACTCGACCTATGCTTATTGCAGATACTAACCAAAGGGTCTAAAATTCTTTTACGCTTTACGATGCCCGATTTGAACGCTACCAAAACACTTTTAAAACTCTTGTATTTAGTTCCTTTAGGCACCACCAATGTTGGGATGTCTGTGCGTTTTATAATACCTCCAGAAGT
Organism: uncultured Maribacter sp.; assembly: GCA_965367705.1. Classification (GTDB taxonomy): domain Bacteria; phylum Bacteroidota; class Bacteroidia; order Flavobacteriales; family Flavobacteriaceae; genus Maribacter. The sequence goes on from CBDUKC010000313.1 coordinate 1,502, forward strand.
ACTACCTAAGTAAAGCTCTTCCTGTATATCATGGCTACGTGGAGCGAGAATAATAAGATCAATCCCCATTTCCTTGTTAATATCATTTAAGCCATCTACCAATTCCCCTTTGTAGGTCACTACTTTAATCTCAACATTCTTGTTTTCTATTTGAGAAATAACCCCTTTTAGACGCTCCTTTCCTTTTTTAGCAATTTTTTCTGAAACATTGGCTAAAGTACCTGCCTTAGCTACAGCGCTAAACACTTCCATTACATAAATACGGGCTCCGAAATCCGAAGCAAAATCTACTGCATATTGCAGGGTTTCGTGAGCATCCGAAGAAGTGCCGATAGGAACAAGAATATTGGTCATAACTGATTTATTGATTATTACTCTAAATTTACAATTAAATTGAATTCATTTTATGATTGAGCCTGCAAAGATATCGGAAATTCCAGATATTCTTAAACTATGCGCTGCGTGTCGCTTATATATGGAGTCGAATGGTATATATCAATGGACCATTGACTATCCCAATGAAAAGCGTTTTGTAAAAGATGTACATCGCAACGAATTATATGTATTTAAACAACAGGATAAAATTATAGGGTGCATCGTACTGTCTGATCTAATGGACGAGGAATACGCTGCTGTGAACTGGTTAACGAAAAATAGTACTCATTTATATATTCATCGTTTGGCCGTCCACCCCGATTATCAAGGAAAGGGATTTGCACAACACTTAATGGATTTTGGAGAAAATCACGCTCGTAGCAAGCGAATTACCTCGGTGCGATTGGATACCTTTAGCCAAAATAAAAGAAACCAACGCTTTTACGAAAAACGGGGCTACCAGAAATTAGAGGATATCTATTTCCCCGATCAAAGCGAACATCCGTTTCACTGTTATGAACTGCTGCTATAAATATCTTAGTTGAAGACTGCCATCAATCTTAAGAATATAAATAAATTGGCTATTCCAGCTACTATTGCTGGGATAGCGGAGCCCCTTCTATCCATAACGGATACTGCCATTGTTGGGAATATACCTGTAGACGGATTAGAGTCTTTGGCCGCTGCGGGAATCGTAGGCTCCTTTTTATCCATGCTTATTTGGATTTTAGGTCAGACCCGTAGCGCTATTTCGGCCATTATTTCGCAATACCTCGGAGCCGGAAAAATAGAAGATGTAAAGTCCTTACCGGCACAGGCCATCTACTTAAATATTGGGCTTAGTATCATCATTTTACTCTCAACTATTTTTATTGTTGATGAGATTTTTGAACTGTTGAACGCATCAGGGAAAATATTGCAGTATTGTATACGCTATTATTCCATCCGGGTGTGGGGCTTTCCGTTAACCTTATTTGTATTTGCCGTGATGGGAATTTTTAGAGGGCTGCAAAATACCTATTGGCCCATGATGATTGCTATTGTAGGCGCTGTGGTCAATGTTATTTTGGACTTTATTCTGGTTTTTGGCATAGAAGGATGGATAGCGCCAATGTACTTGGAGGGCGCCGCCTATGCTAGTTTAATAGCGCAAGGAATAATGGCCATTATGGCCTTTGTACTATTGGTGACTAAAACCGACATTAGCCTTAGGTTAACACTTCCCATACATCCGCAACTAGGCCGTTTGGTAGTTATGAGCCTAAATCTATTTGTTCGTGCCATTGCCCTTAATACTGCCATGATACT
>CBDUKC010000314.1:0-3174 GCA_965367705.1 uncultured Maribacter sp.
AGAATGTGCTTATTATGATAGACGGGCAAGGGAATCTTGCTGCGGATGATGAAGCAGAGCGTAACGAAACCGTAGAAAAACATAAAAGATGGGTTGATGCCGCCGCGGCAATGGGTTGCCATGCCATTAGAGTAAATCTTAATGGAAGCTCTGACCCGGAAGTATGGAAAAAGAACTCTGTAGACGGTCTTACCAAGTTGGGAACGTATGCTAAGACAAAAAATATTAATGTTTTGGTGGAGAATCATGGCGGACTATCCTCTAACGGTGCCTTGCATGCCGAGGTTATGAAAACAACCAATATGGATAATGTGGGTAGCCTACCGGATTTTGGAAATTTTTGTATTGAGAGATCTGATGATGGCTGTGCTAACATGTACGATAAATACAAGGGCGTGAAAGAATTGATGCCTTACGCAATGGCTGTAAGTGCAAAGAGTAATGAATTTGATGCCCAAGGGAATGATAGGGGAATAGACTATGTGAAAATGCTGCAATTGGTAAAAGATGCTGGGTATACAGGATATATTGGCGTGGAATATGAGGGCAGTGAACTAGGCGAAGAAGCTGGCATAAAGGCTACGCGAGATTTATTGCTAAAGGCGAACAAAGAAATTAAATAAGCAAAAAGCCCAACAGTGTTATGAAGCCTTTTTTTAATGAGTTATTTGATTATAATTTTTATTGTAATAAGAAGATTATTGAGCACTGTATTGGCATGGATAAAAGCCTGGACAAGTCAGAGAAATTATTTAGTCACTTGTTAAATGCCCATCATATTTGGAACGCGAGGATTGTGGGTAAAATACCAGAATACGAAGTGTGGCAAAGGCATCCATTGGAGAATTGGGGCGATATTCATTATGAGAACCAACGAACTTCTTTTGAAATCACCACGAATGCGGAGGACTTTGAAAAACGCATAGATTATGATAATTCTGAAGGGCGCCTGTTCACCAATACCCTTCAGGATATGCTTTTTCATATCATTAATCATTCTACCAACCATCGTGGTCAAATTGCAAGCGATTTTAGAAATAATGGTATAGAACCTATTGTTCTAGATTATGTGTATTATAAACGATAAAAGATTATTATGAACATTGGTATTCGGGTACGACTTTGTATAATGATGTTCTTACAATTTTTTATTTGGGGTGGGTGGTTTGTGACCCTGGGTACTTTTCTGGGTAATAATATTAACGCCACAGATGGTGAAATAGCACAGGCTTTCTCTACACAATCTTGGGGTGCTATTTTGGCTCCTTTTATTATCGGTATTATTGCCGATAGGTACTTCAATGCAGAAAAAATATTGGGAATCCTTCATCTTTTGGGGGCATTGCTCATGTATCTAATGTACGGGACAAGTAGTTTTGACCTTTTTTACCCGTATGTGCTTGGTTATATGATATTATATATGCCTACACTAGCACTAGTGAACTCCGTTTCTTTTAATCAAATGAAAAACCCAGCAAAGGAGTTCTCACTTGTACGTGTTTTTGGTACTTTGGGTTGGGTAGTAGCAGGGTTGTTGATCAGTTACGCCTTTAATTGGGATTCGGAAGTGGGAATCCAAGAAGGCTTGTTAAGAAACACCTTTTTAATGACGGCGATTGCATCTGCTATATTAGGAGTTTTTAGTTTCACGTTACCAAAGACACCACCAAAAGCTGCTTCCGATAAAAAGCCTAGTGTAAAAGAACTTATGGGTCTAGACGCCTTAAAACTTTTCAAGGATAGAAACTTTTTGGTATTCTTTATTTCCTCTATTTTAATTTGTATTCCTTTGGCATTTTATTATCAGAACGCCAATCCTTTTTTAGTAGAGATAGGGATGGAAAATCCCACGGGAAAAATGACCTTAGGTCAAATTTCTGAAATTCTTTTTATGCTGTTGCTTCCGTATTTCTTTACGAAATTCGGCTTTAAAAAAACCATCTTAGTAGCCATGTTGGCGTGGGTAGTGCGTTATGTGTTATTTGCATTCGGTGATGTGGGTGAACTTGGCTTTATGTTGCTTATTGGAATTGCATTACATGGTATTTGTTATGATTTTTTCTTTGTTTCAGGACAAATTTATACGGATAGTAAGGCAGGAGAAAAATATAAAAGCTCCGCTCAAGGTTTAATTACTTTGGCTACTTACGGTATTGGAATGTTAATAGGGTTTTGGATAGCCGGTAAAATATCCAATAGTTATCTGCTAACGGATGGCTCACATATTTGGGAGACCATTTGGTTATATCCTGCCGGTTTTGCATTATTTGTAATGGTTGTTTTTGCAGTCTTGTTCAAACCTGAAAAGATTGACTATAAATCCTAATTTTTTATGTAGATCGAAAGTCTTTAAATTTATGCTTTACGCCCAACTAGAGAATTCTTACTCCATGTTGGCAAGATTATTTTTGATATTAATTGATACTAATTTTAATACGATTACAACATGCCAAAAAAAATTAGACTAGGTATTTTAGGTGGAGGTGGTGATTCCTTAATAGGTGTGCTACATAGGGTAGCATCATATATAAATGACAATTATCAAATAACCGGCGCCGTGTTTAACCCGGATTTTGATGTCAATAAGGCTTTTGCGGCCGAAATAGATATTCCTCTAAATCGTATTTATAAAGATTTTGATACCTTGGTTGAGGAAGAACTGAAACTTCCAAAAGAGGAACGTATTCAAGTTTGTTCCATTCTTACACCGAATTTTTTACATTTTCCAATGGCTAAAAAGTTATTGGAAAACGGTTTTCATGTGATATGTGAAAAGCCTATGACCACTAGCTTAGAGGAGGCTAAAATTTTGCAAGAAGCTTATAATAAGGCAGGGACTGTTTTTGCGTTAACACATACCTATACGGGTTATCCGATGGTGAGACAGATGCGCGAAATGATAAAGGATGGTGCCCTTGGTAAAATTCATAAAGTAGACGCAAGGTATTATCAAGGCTGGATAAATACGATTATCCACGATAAGGATAAGCGCAACTCTGTATGGCGTTTAGATCCAAAAAAAGCAGGAATCAGCTCCTGTATGGGTGATATTGGAGTACACGCTTTTAACTTGGTCGAATATACCACAGGATTACGAGTGAAATCCCTATTGTGCGACTTTAACTATCTCTACGAGGACAATCAAATGGATGTGGACGGAACCGTACTTATTCG
>CBDUKC010000315.1:0-3172 GCA_965367705.1 uncultured Maribacter sp.
GTACCCGACCACCTTGCTTAAAAGTGACATCACTTGTCATTGGAACTACAAAATGGTTGCCAGCCACCACAGGGTCACCCACACTACCGCCGTGCATTTCCTGGATATTACTTTGCCACTCGTTAAATCCTTCTAAAATATTCGATTTTCCTTTTGTGATTTGTTCTCCGGCTACCCAACCGTCCATTTCAACACTTATTGCATCTTCTGCATACAAATCGTACGCCTCTGGATATTTACCCTCTTTACAAAGGCGTACTAAGTTGCGGGCTACTTCTTCTGTTGTCATGATTATATGTATTGATTAACCTTTATAAGGTACAAAGAAAAGTAATACCAAGAACATGTAATTAAATGACTGTCAGTATAGTAGTCTCCTTAGATTGAAAACTGAAACTATCTCCTGCCTCTTTTCCCATGAGTAATTTTCCTATTGGGGTAGCCGGAGAAATACAGTATATCTTCTCGTTTTCATGGGTAATTTCGCCTGCAGAAACGCCTATAAAATAGGAGTTGCCATTTGTAACCACCATAGCGCCTAAACCAACACTGGTAAACGTTGTATTTCTGGGAACTTTATGCAACAAGGCTTGCATTTTTTCTGCTTCGGCAAGTTGTGCCCCTAGTTTTTCACGTTCCAATTGGAGCATGGCCCTTCCGGTTTCGTGCTTATCACCAGCACTACTTTTGGTCTCGGAAGTAAGCGCATCTGAAATCTCTTTGGATTGGCGGTTTAACCGCTCTAGTCGCTCCGCTACAAATGTCCCGCAGTGGGTAAATGCAACTTTCTTAAGGGCATAAAGTTGGTCGTTATTCTTCAAGGTGGTACAAATCTGCCATTTTATAGATAAGATAGTTTACGATTTGCGCGTTCCCCTCCCCATCAGATTTCATCTTGGATACCGCCTCACGGTTTTCGGCCTTAAAATAGTCTAGGTCCCCGGATCTATTCTCGCTAAATATATTCCAGGATTTTAATCCGCCTAACATCGCCTTGTGCGCGTTGTACTTTTTGGCAACCAATTCCTTTCTCTTTTTAAACTGTTTGTCAATTTCTGTAGGATTACTGTCTTCCTGCTCCTGTAGCATTCTATATTCAGAAGATATTCGGGCATCGGCTTTCTCCGCTTCCGTTATAATTTTAAAATAGGCTCGTGACACCAAAGACTGATACTCTTGTTCGAATAAGGTATTGTTGTTCTTGACTTCCAGGGGTTCTGCTAAAAGTATCATTTCATTATCTGCACTTACGTAAAGCTCTTGTTCCTGTGCCTGTTTTTCTAATGATTTTTGCCACGCTTCGGACTTCACCATTTCTCTCCAAATCCTGTTGTATTCACGTTGATACGAGGTTTGGGTAATAGAACACCCAAAAACAACGGATATCAATAAAAACAACAAGACATACGACCCGTAATATTCAAAACCTCTTTTCATCTTTATAAAATTTGGCTAGCCATCTGATCTACATCTATGTGTATCATAGGTATTGCCATCATTTAATTGAAAGCCCATTATGGGCTTTCGTATAGTGTTCAGCTATGTGTTTGCCATAGTGTAGCGAACTACAATAGAAAGGTCAAGTATATGTGAAATTATATTAGGTGAAGATATTATGGGGATGACAATATAAAAAGAATATCCGACCGTATCCAATTCTATTGCTTTATTTTAAAAAATAAGGGATATAACCATTAAAAAGTCTCTGCCAATTGCCTTCCTACCGAAGTTCCTATGGCGATTCCCATACCTCCTAAGCGTACACCACAAGCAACATTGTTGGACTGTAATTTTACTATGGGCTTCTTTTGTTCGCCCACACCCATGATTCCGCTCCAAGCATAATCTATTTCAAAAGGCGTATCGGGTAAAATGACCTCCTTTAGAATTTCCACTAACTTGTCTTGAACTAACTTGGTGGTACCGAATTGGGTGGTTTCCTCTGCACTAAAATTGAGGTTACGACCGCCGCCCAATAAGATGCGGTTGTCTATATTCCTAAAATAATAATAGCCTTCCTGAAGGTGAAAGGTGCCTTTTATAGCGAGCTTAGGAATAGGCTTGGTAATGAGTACCTGTGCCCTTGCCGGTTTTACTTCTTCGCGTATCAAATCGGTTGCAAAACCATTAACGGCAATACACAACTTCTTGGATGAAAAGGCAAACTCAGTTGTCTCTATGGCTACCTCATCAGCATTGTCTTGAAAGGACGTTACCATGACGCCGTTTAAAATTCGAATCCCTTCCGAATTAACTTTCTGTAATAAGCCCTGCATCATTTTCCCGGTATCTATCTGGCCTTCGAAGGTGTGGGAGATATAGTTTTGGGCAATACCCTTGAAATTAAACCTATTGGGAGACACCTCAAACGCATCGGCGCCGAACACTGGGTGCAATAGTTGATTTACGCGCTGTACCTGCGACAAACAATCATGATAGAGCGCTTTATCTTGGTGTAAAAAAAGCTCATGACCCCCATGTAGCTGTAAATCTATTGTGACATCACCTAAAATTTCGCGTAACCCGTTAATACCATCCCAACGGGCTTGCACCAATTGCACTACTTCTTCCTCTGAATGGTTTTTTAAATCGGATAGTATTTCAGAAATACTTCCAAAACAGGCAAAGCCAGCGTTTTTTGTGCTGGCACCCTGTGGCAACAGCCCTTTTTCTAAAACTAGTATATTGGCCTTGGGATATCGTTTTCGTAACTGCAAAGCACAATTGAGCCCAACGATGCCGCTGCCAACGATGGTGAAATCTATGTCGGACAGCCAAGTTTTATATTCCCAGTAGCTTAGGTTCATTTTATGGTTTAGGGTTAACAAATTAGGGATGACGATAGGACAAGGATTCGTTTCTTTTATTCATTCGAACCACAATATAAAGTAAAACTAAGATACTAAAACCATTCAAGGGTATTTAAAAAAACGAGCACGCCATGGCTTAATTTTACCCTCAAATCTTTGCGGCAAAGCAATACGTAGTTTTATCCTTTACTCAGTAATGGACTTCGACTGTGCTCCCTTGACATATTCATTCATAAAAACCACATAGCATACGTTTGAGCTCCCACTAGAATACAGATACATTTGGGTCTCAAAAAAAACTCCGGCATTATGGCCGGAGTTTACTGCTATCTATTCCTTTGGTTCTGGCTCCATGACAAAAT
>CBDUKC010000316.1:0-3151 GCA_965367705.1 uncultured Maribacter sp.
CGTATATGATATAAGTTCTAAACCACCAGCAACCATTGAATGGGAATAAAATGAAAAATAGTTTGAAAACACTTTTTATAGTTTTAATAGCGTGTTTGTTATCAAGTACAAGTCTTTTGGCACAAAAATTTACTACGCATGCTGTTAAAAAAGGCGAAACCTTATATAGCGTAGCAGCTAAGTATGGAGTATCCACGCAAAGTATACTCAAATACAACAAGGAAATAAAAGAAGGGGACAAATTGCCTGTTAATACCATATTAGTAGTTCCGGAAGCTAAAGGCGAAACAGTTTCTATGGAATCTGAAGTTCAAGATTTGATTCTTGACGTTATGAAAGATTCTGTAAAAACGAGAGAGCCTATTGGATTTGGCAGCCATAAAGTAAGAAAAAGAGAAACACTTTATGGAGTAGCAAAGCGATACAATGTTACGGAAGACGAAATCAAAAAGTATAACCAACAACTGTATTCCGAGCAGTTAAAAAAGAAAATGGTAATTCGTATTCCCAAGTACAGAAAAGTAGTTGAAAAAGAGAATACGATAGATCCGGAAGCTTACGAGAAATACATCGTGGCGCCTAAGGAAACAAGATGGAGTATAGCACATAAATACGGTATTACTATTGACAGTATGCTTGTGTTAAACCCCACACTCGCACAAAATACGAGTTATTTGGCCGAGGGTTATCAGTTGCTAATGCCTAAAATTGCAGGAAGCACGGTGAGTGATCAACAAACACAATTATATACATCTTACACCATTCCACCTAAAATGAATTTTTACAGGTTAGAAAAGGAATTTGGTGTGAAATCCGATGAGATTGTCCGTTTAAATCCAGAAATTACTGAAAGAGGCGGGTTAAAAGAAGGAATGATTATCCGAATTCCAGAAACAACGCTGGATCCAGGCGAAATAAACACGGATAATTATATTTTTTATGAAGTAAAACCCAAACAAAACGAGTTTCGATTGACTAGAAAGTTTGGAATGTCTTGGGAAGATTTGGTTAGCTTGAACCCAGAGCTAAAGGACGGATTGAAAGCAGGAATGATATTAAAATTACCTAAAGAACAGATAGGCAATTTTGAAGTTAGAAATGCGCTTATCTTGGATAAAATCAATCTCTTGGATAGTATTAACAGTAACAATCGGCCAAAAGTTATGTTCATGCTACCTTTTCGATTGGATAAGTTAGATATTAGTGACAAGGAAACGACGATATGGACTATTGAAAATAGATCTAGTCTTAAGTATAGTTTAGGGCTTTATTCGGGAGCGTTGGTTGCATTAGATTCCTTGGCTTCCCTTGGTGTTTCAATAAATGTTAAAACATTTGATAATCAGTTGAGTCTTGAAAAGACCAAGGAAATACTTTCACGAGAGCGGATTGGGGATTATCAAGTGATTTTTGGACCATTGGATGAAACATCCCTGAAAGAAGTAGCCGTGCAGGCCTCCAATTTTGATGTTCCTGTGGTGGCTCCGGTCAAAGCAAAAAGTGATATTAGTTTAAATAATGTATTCTTTTCATCTACAGAGGATAATTTGCTCAGAAAACATATGATCGAATATGTGAAAAGCAATTATAAGGATGAGAATATAGTTATTATTGCTGATGAAAAAAGTAACAGTGCGCAACAAATACTCATAGAAAATTTTCCCGAAGCAAAGGTGGTTCAAGTGAAGGAAGAGGAAAAGAATATCGGAATCAACCGCGATAAACTGGCGCGACTACTAAAGGAGGATGTGGTAAACTGGGTTTTTGTAGAATCGGATAATTTTAAATTGATATCTAGTGTGGTTTCTATCCTTAATGCTTTTAACAATTCACTATTGGATGTGGAAAAAAGTACCGATAAAATTAAGCTAAGGATGTTTACTACAGACCATAACGATGCATTTGAAAATGATGTTATCTCGAGTACGCATTTATCCAATCTTAATTTTACCTATCCATCTGTTTACCGTGAAATTTCTAACAGTTCTTTTGTATCACGTTATAGAAAGAAGTTTGGCGAGGATCCAGACAAATATGCGGTTCGTGGTTTTGATGTTACGTACGATGTGCTTTTGAAATTGGCATATAAGAATGACCTTATGGACGTTGCTAAGTTCATCGGTACCACAGAATATACTGGAAACAAGTTCGATTATGCCAAAGATGCTACCTCTGGTTATTTTAATCAAGCCTCTTATATTATGGCATATGATGATATGAAAATTAAGCAATTAGAATAATATGACCTCAAAAGTGATTTACAATGGCGGCCTGCGGACTTCATGTATTCATTTAAAATCTGGTGATTCATTTTTGACCGATGCACCTACCGATAATAACGGTCTTGGACAGGCATTTTCACCTACGGATACCGTAGCCACGGGTTTGGCCAGTTGTATGCTTACGATGATGGGTATTAAGGCAAACGCCTTAGACCTTGACCTTAAGAGTGCTACTGCAGAAGTAACCAAACATATGGCATCCAGTCCAAGAAGAATTTCTAAAATAGAAATTGATTTGAGCCTTCCTGGTAATATTTCTGAAAAGAACAGAAAAATTTTGGTGCACACGGCAAACACATGTCCTGTACATTATAGCTTGCACCCAGATATACAAAAAGTAATAAGGTTTAATTGGAAGCTCTAAAATACGGTATCGTGCTTTTGTTGCTTTGGATGCTTGGTTTTGAATCGACCCAAGATTATGAAACCATTTCTTGGAGCGCGAGCAGGCCTCTTTCCTGGAATGATTTTCGTGGAAATGTTCCGACAAGCCCAAGGGCCGCTGCAATCACAGCGAGTGGGATCACCTACAGTTTTGCTACTTCGGGCACAAAAGACGCTATGGAGGTTGATTTTAAAATTGATACGTTTTTTTACCCCACGAAATCATGGTATCAACCTGCGGTATGTGATGCCATCATTTTAAGTCACGAACAGTTACATTTTGATATTTCAGAACTTTTCGCTAGAAAAATGAAAAAGCGTTTGGAGGCCGAAACGTTTACCTATGATACGGTGAAGTCAAAAGTAAAATCCATTTATAGGGAAATACTCGATGAGCTAAATGATTTTCAAAATCGATACGATACCGAGACTAACTTTTCAAGGAATCTTGCTAAACAGGAAGAATGGAAGTTGCAAATAGAAAA
>CBDUKC010000317.1:0-3147 GCA_965367705.1 uncultured Maribacter sp.
TGGCTAAACGCTTATCTAGTGAATATAATTTTTCGATGGATTTGGTATTTGGTTCAATCGAGGAGATGATAGCCGCGACAGGCCCTGAAGCCGTAGCGGCATTTGGCACCATATATGATCATTTGGCAGTGGTTGAGGTTTGTGCACCAAAGGGCATTCATGTAATGGTAGAGAAACCTTTGGCAGTAAGCTTGGACCATGCCCAAAAGATGGAAGCCTTAGCTACTAAACATAATATTCATTTACTTACCAATTATGAGACATCTTGGTACCCTACTAATGTAAGGGCGAATGAAATACTTAACGAAGGTACTATTGGTGCTCTTAGAAAGGTTATTGTTCGTGATGGTCATCGAGGACCAAAAAAAATTGGCGTAAACAAAGAGTTTTTAGCTTGGTTGACGGATCCTGTTCTTAATGGGGGAGGAGCCATAATGGATTTTGGATGTTATGGAGCTAATCTATTGACTTGGCTGCATAAGGGCGAAAAGCCAAATTCAATTACGGCAGTAACACAACAACTTCAATCTGAGAATAATCCAAATGTAGATGATGATGCTACAATTATTCTTACTTATAATGAATCCATGGCCATACTCCAGCCGTCTTGGAACTGGCCTATTGGACGAAAGGACATGGAATTGTATGGAACCTTAGGTGCTGTTTATGCAGATTCCCGTAATCAACTTCGATTGCGGATAGCTGAAGGATATGATGGCTTTCAAGAAGAAACCTATGATTTGGAGGAACGAACATCTCCTTTCAACGACCCGTTTGCTTTATTTGCTGCCGTTATTTTAGGAGATCTGCAACTAGAGCCTTTTGACCCTTATAGCCTAGAAAACAATATGATAACCATGGAAATCTTGGATGGTGCAGTCCAGAGTTCAAAAAAAGGGGAGACCATAAATTTAAAGAAATAGTTTGGTGGTAAGGGCAGGTTATTAGCTTGTATTGGTATTTTTATTGGGCGAGATAAGACGGTAGCAATGGTTTAATTATGTTTGACATCGGCTTTTACTATAGGTTATATATCATTTAGTTTTTGTATTGAAGTTGATTAACGTAGGTTAATATTGTTTACATACGTGTACTAATTCTTTACATAATAAATGTTAGTTATAAAACAGTACAAATCTAATTAATGGTAAGTCGAATTTTGCAACTACTTCTTCTTGCTTGAGGCTCGGTCATTTTGACTATGATAAAAGGTAAAAACGTACCAGACATTTTACGTAATGATCTTCATTTTTAAATCCGACATATGTATTCTCTTTCTTTAAAAAATTACTATATTATCTAATTTTAGTGTTTGGTTTTTTCAACCGTTAAATTTTCAAAAAATCAGCGGTATGCTGGCTCAATTATATTTCAGTGCCATGCTGAATTTTGCATGGTTAGATGGTTCTAGATTGAGTTTGATTTTTTATGACGATTGAATCACCACATAATTTTTATTTTAAAGGATGATTTTGTTACTTTCTATACCCCGGACAAAGTACCTAAAGAGCATATTGTTTATTACATCTTTACTCTTAGGTGTGTTCTGTAGTGCTCAGGTTTCTTGTCCTGCTATAACGCTTCCCCTTAATGGAGATGTAGATGTGGCTGTTGATACCCGGGTCGCATGGGATTTAGTTTCAGGTATAGACGGTTATTCAGTTTCCTTGGGAACTAGTGCAGGTGGATCAGATATTTATAACAGTCGCTCTGCAGCTCTGGTAAATAGTCTAGTACCCATCGTGGGACTACCTGATAACACCGAAATCTTCGTTACTATAAGTCTATTTTTGAACGATGGCACTACTTTTATAACCTGCCCTTCCGAGAGTTTTAGAACCGTAGATGTTACCACGGCACCCAACTGTACCGTCTTAAATAATCCGCTGCCGAACAGTGAAGACGTGGCATTAGGGGAGAATATCATTTGGGATTATGCCCCTAAGGCTACGGGTTATCGTTTAGCGATAGGCACTGCTCAAAATGATGATGATTTATTGCCTGAGACTGATGTTGGTAACGTATTGTCCTATAGTCTCGTCGAAAACTTTCCAATTAATACGGAGATTTTTGTTACCATAACCCCTTACAATGAAAATGGGGATGCCGGTATTTGTCGTGTAGAACGATTCACAACGGGTGATTCGAGTATTGATTGCGATGTGTTTAGCCCAGAAATCAGCATACCGGAGTCAATTGGCCTATGTGAAAATGAAACTGAAGTAACTATAATCAGTGAAGACAGGGCAGACGGTTTTAGATGGTTTAAAATAAACACGGACAGTACTGAAGAATTAGTATCGGAAACAAATGTTTTTATCACACAGGACATAGGCTCCTACCGGTACGAAGCATATATTACAGTTTCAATTTTAGGCGAGATTACGGAATGCGCAAGTATAACTGAATTCCAAGTGGTACGCTCCGAGGTAGCGCTAGTTGAAAGTGTTGAGGTTGCTATAAACGCTTTAGGCTTGGATTTAATTGTAAACGTTAGTGGTAACGGGAGCTACGATTATGCATTGGATGATGAAAATGGACCTTATCAGGATAGCAATGTATTTCGAAATGTAAGTGAAGGTGACCATCAAATTTTTGTCAAAGACAAGAACGGTTGTGGAACCGTTACTTATGATTTTACACAGTCTTTAAAACCAGATGATTTTCCAAAATTTTTCACCCCTAACAATGATGGTATTAACGATTATTGGCAACTTTCGCCAGTAAATGATAATGTTCCGAGCCTAAGGGCTCTTTATATTTTTGATCGCTACGGGAATTTACTATCACAAATTAATCCAGATTCTATCGGTTGGGATGGCACATACAAGGGAAGGCCCATGCCATCTTCAACCTATTGGTTTAAGGCTGTTTCGGTTTTCGATAGAGAGATTCAAGGTTATTTTGCCCTGAAACGATAGGGTTTATTGAAACTTTTTGGGTTTATAGTATATTTTTATGTTAAGGTAGGACTGTGTTGGTTTGTTTGGATAATGTCTCAATCCTTAAAAACCAGTAGCTTTTCTTTGTTCTGGGTTATGAAATAGTATGAACCTCCGGTAGCACATTTTACCTCCGCGATGGATTTAGCATCTTTAGGCGCCAATAGACCACTTTGGTTCATAGAAACGGTTTCAAATGCACCCT
>CBDUKC010000318.1:0-3139 GCA_965367705.1 uncultured Maribacter sp.
TCAATATGTATAATTTCATTATAGGTAATAAACACTGCCGATAGTTTATTTTTTACCACCCCGTTCCAAGTATTATTGATGGGCCTGCCGAAAATGGTGTCTATCTTAATTTTTCTGTCCAAGGTTAGCTCACGTTGTTCCGGTATCTTATTATTGGAAGCATATTTTTCTACTGCTTGAATCATTCGAAGTCCCGATTTTCCGTCGTTATAAGGATGGTACATCGCATTAAGTGACAAACGCTCTTCCTTGAATACATCTTGTTTTAAATTGGCAAGGACACTTTTGGTAAGCTGTCCCTTTTCGGTAAGATTGTCCCAACGTACGTTCTTTGATATCGTTTTGAAACTAATAGCTGGTTTGTTTAGTAATAAAAACTCGTAGATAACAGAAGAGGTGTCACTGATTAGTAAATCCGCTAAGAGCAGAAATTTTATAATGTTTTTATCTTCTATGAAAATTATGTTTTTATGCTTTTGTGAAAGTGCTTTGTAGGTATGTATCAATGACTCGCTCATAAGGTCATGAAACTTTACCATGAGTAAATAACCCGTGTCGGCAGCAAGTGTTTCAATATCCTCTAAAAGGGCGGATGCTGAGGTTAGGCTGGGTGAGAAGGTGGGTGCATACAACAAAATTTTATCCGTTTCATGTCTTGCGAGCAGTTCTTGTTTTTCAGCTTCGTAACTCGTTTTATGTAAGCCATAGCTGTCCAATTTGGGCCAACCTGTTTCTATTACATCGAAATTACCGTGTTTTTCTTTTAGTTCATTAAAGCGATTGGTAAAGTATGGACCTTGGGTTAGATACAGGTCAAAATAATGTCGAATGCGAAAATGTCCCTTTTTTTCTCCTGCTAGACCGTGAAAAATTTGAGTTTTAATTCCTCTTAAATAATAAGGAACTTCGTTGCCTGGAACAAAAATAACATCGCTTTGGTATAATTGTAAATCTAATATGCTTGAAGTGTGTGGTTCGTCTACAAAAGGAAATTTTTGAACTAGCTTTTGTGAAACAAACCAGATATATTGACTACCCTGTTTAACGAGCTCGTCGCGGATTGGAGACATGATTCCAAAAGCATAAGCATTTTGGCAAAAAAGAATAAATTTCATTTTTGGAAAATAGTATTTGCGTTTTCCAGGTCTTCTCTAAAATCGACTTCTACGCAGTCAAATTCAGATATGTCTATTGCTTTAATTTTGACACCATCATTATCTATAGCCATTTCCAAGCCTCTCTCAAAATAATCATTATCATCGCAAGCCTCTAATCTGTCAATAAAAAAGCCGATATCCTTTTGCGCGATAAAATTTATACCTACTGCTTCTCCCAAGCCATTTTTTACCGTCTTTGATAGTTGATTTATGTAGCCATCTTTTAAGGTATACTTTACTTCTTCTTCTGCAACTTTACTCGTGTTTACAGCAACAAATGAAGTATTCGAAGAGATATGGGGTTTTAAGATTGAGAGTAGTTTACCGTCAAATACTACATCACCGTTTAACCATAAAATAGAATCGTTTCTATTTTTCTTTAAGGCTTTAAGTAAACTCTTGGACGTATTGGTGCAATCAAAAAACGGGTTGTAGATGTACATAAGTTGCGGAAATCGCTCCATGATAAGGTCTTTTTTAAACCCAACCACCACGTTTATGTCATCGATGTTAAAGTCATTTTCAAGATTGGCTATTTGCATGCCCATTATGGTTTTGCCATTATCTAGCGGAGTAAGCGGTTTAGGAAAGGGGTTTCCTAAGCGAGAGCCAATACCTGCGGCAAGTATAACAATTTTCACGTTTCAGTATTTTAAAAAAGTGGTAATCCATTGCGATTTCAATAGATAGGATAGTACTAGTTTTTCTAGCTAAAATCTAGCCTAAACATGTTCTGTAAAATCTAAAATATGCAACACATATTAAAGAACATCTTTACCTTAGATACGTCAAATGTAAAATTAATTTAAGTATAACTAAAATTAAAGCTGAATTGTCCTATATGCACACATTGAAATTTAGAGATGCGATAGATAATAACTTGCTAAAAGGGTGAGGGCTGCGTTGGTGGATTAGCTACTTTGCTGAGAAACTGTTTTTAGACTTGGTACTTTTTGTTCCTGTTCCAGTTTTCTTAATTCCAAGTATCTTTCCCAGTCTCCTAAGGCGTTAAGGTAGCATACCGTAACTCCTTTTAATCCATCTAAAATACCAAAACGGAAGATGTAATTGTAAACGAAGGTAAACGCTGGCTTTCCAAGTAATAATAGGAAATTAAATCGCTTTCCTTTCTGTATTGCTTCTTTTGCCTTCATTCTACCATAAACGAGCATTTTGTGTTTGTAGTTGGCAAAATCTCGATAACAATAATGCGTAAGCTTTTCTTTTAAGATTGCTGAACTTCCTTGTATCTCTAAAGTTTCATGAACAATACGCTTGTCAGAAAATTGTACTTTGCTCTTCCTGAACAAGCGGTAGTTTTTATCTGTTTGCCAACCACTGAAGCGCAGTTGTTTTTGTTGAAACATAAATTTTCTTCTAAACCAATACGCTACATGCGTTGCATTACTGTTTAGGGTAAACTTGATTTCTTTTCTTAACGCTGGGGTTACTACTTCGTCCGCATCAACAAAAATCACCCAATCGTTGGAAGCCTGTGCAAGCGTAAACGCTTTTTGTGTCGTGTAGTTTTTAAAAGGATGTTGAATGACCCTCACTTTAGGGTGTGCGCGAAGAAATTCATAAGTACCATCTGTGCTGTAAGAGTCCACCACAATAATTTCATCTGCGAATTCAACTGATTTCAGGCATTTTTCTATGTACCCAATTTCATTGTACGTAATTACAAGTGCCGATATTTTTGTAAGCTGAGGCTCCATAACCAAGATTAGTAGTTAAGTTATTAAGGAGTGTTCTGCTTATAGAACTGAAAAAAAAGTAAAAAATTATATTTTCACCTTTATTTTCCTACAAAATTATACGGCTACGTTATGCTCTCTAAGGGCATCGTTAAGTGATGTTTTTTTATTGGTGCTTTCTTTTCTTGTTCCTATGATCAATGCGCAGGGAACTTGAAATTCTCCAGCCGGAAATTTTTTGGTGTAACTCCCTGGTATAACAACTGAACGAGCAGGAACCCTACC
>CBDUKC010000319.1:0-3127 GCA_965367705.1 uncultured Maribacter sp.
GATGGGAGCCAACAAAGCTATGCCGTTGAAAACCTGGGCAAACCTCTTTCCATACCAAAAGAAGATACCTCGATAAAAAACATCATAGACTTTCAAGCTAGTTTCGCTAGTCATCTTCAGAATCAAAACATAGATAGGATCGTGCTATGTGAAGGAGGAAATGACTCTAAAAAAATGAGAGTACGAATGGAGTTTGCCATTTTGAGCGAATGTGAAAAACTGGGGTTAGATTACAAAACCTACCCTACGGGTTCTTGTACCCGCTTAATTAATTCCTCCTACACAAAAGAAACAGGCAAGGCATTTTCAGAGGAGTTGGCTCGTTTTAAACTGCCTAAATACATGGGGAAATCTCTTGCTGCTGGTTGGCGATTTTTAGAATAACATGCATCAAACTAACTATAATGAAACATCTTTTACTTCTTTCTATTCTAATTCTAAGTGTCAGTTGCTCCAAAAAAAGGAGCACAGAGGCTGAACAAATAACGGCCTACTACGATGGTTTTAAAAATTCGGATTACAGTCAGGTAAAGAGAACCCTATCCGATAGTTTAATTAGTGTGGCGGGAGATTATACCATGCCGTACTCTAGGGAGAGTTTCTACGAAAAATTTAAATGGGATTCTGTCTTTACCCCCGTGTATAGGCTGGTCTCCATTGATGAAGAAGGGGAACATTCCATTGCAACGGTGACCGTAAATTCGCATAAATTGGAGTTTTTACAAAACAATCCCATGACCTGCAGGTATGCTGTTTATTTTAAAGAGGGTAAGATAGCCAGCATTGTAGACCTAGATTGCCCTACCGCAAATTGGGAGGTATGGGGAAAACAGGTGGATGCTTTAGTAGGTTGGATAGCAATGAACCATCCAGAACTAGATGGGTTTATCAACGACTTAACCATGCAAGGCGCTATAAACTATATGAAGGCAATAGAGCTCTATAAAAACAGGGAAATCGCTCCTTAACCTATAGACTATATTCAAATGCTATAGCTTAATGTTGCTTTCTTGCTCTTTTGTTTCTACTACTTCTAAAATTCCTGCTTTTTCTAGTCATGTAAGCCAATAAAACAAACCCCGCAGAAATAATAAGTATGGGATAAAGGATATCGTAAACTTCGTTTGGTAAATCCATAATTCTAAGATACAAAAAAAATAGCTAACCCATTGTAAATTAAAGAACTAGTGCTTCTTTGTGGACATGCTTTCTATTCAAAATTGTACTTACGTTCGAATACTTTGATTATTAGTTAACTTTATTCCCGCAAACACAAACAGTAGCCCTTACATTTAGCACATCTTGGAACTAAGTAAAATTCTTATCATAGTACTATTGGCCATAGGCGCAATTCAAGGGCTTATCTATGCCTTTATTTTATTTAAGTCCGTCTCCTACAATAAAATGGCCAATCGTTTATTGGCTACGATTTTATTTCTATTATCCTATCGTTTGCTCATACAAATCATGCGCTTGTTTGGTATAGGGTACTATGATTCCTGGTATTATGTAATGATCGACTTAAGCTGGATTCATGGTGCGCTTATCTATTTTTATACTAAAGCACAAACACAACCGCGTTTACAATTTAAAAGAAAGGACTGGATTCATTTACTTCCCGTTATCCTTCAAATTAGCATTAGTATTTTTGTAAGGCTACAAAATCTGTATTGGGATGGCACCAAAGAGAGTTTATCTTGGCTGGGCTATTATGGTTATGTGGTTTGGATGAATAACCCTACCATTTATATCATAGCAAGTGCCTTAATTATTTTTTATACCTACAAATCTGAAAGGGTATTGCAAACTATAGATTCAAATTTTGAAATAGCCCACAAAAAACTCGTTTGG
Organism: uncultured Maribacter sp.; assembly: GCA_965367705.1. Classification (GTDB taxonomy): domain Bacteria; phylum Bacteroidota; class Bacteroidia; order Flavobacteriales; family Flavobacteriaceae; genus Maribacter. The sequence continues at coordinate 1,852 of CBDUKC010000319.1, forward strand.
ATCAAACGGATAATTCGTTCGTTCTTAGTGTACTTCAGCATTGTTTTATTAGTACTGTTAATAGATTCAGTAGTCTACGCGTCTGTAAATGCTGGGTCTTACTTTTACTTTACCCGTTTTTATTACTACCCTTTCTTTATTGGTATAGCTGTGTTAACCTATTGGATTGGTTTAGAGGGTTTTTCCCGTAGAAATGACCCAGAGCTTGCTATAAAAACTACCGTTACCAAGGAAGAGCAAGAACGCCTTCATGTAATTTCTAAAAAATTACAAAACGCTATGGAGGTTGATAAAGTCTACACAGATCAAGAGCTGTCTCTAAATAGCCTGGCAAAGCAATTAGATATAAAGCCCTACTTACTTTCCAAATGCCTAAACGAAATCAACCAAGTTCGTTTTAATGATTACGTAAATGGATACCGCGTTAAAGAGGTGCAGCGATTGCTAGAAGACAATGCAAATTCAAAATATACCTTATTAAGCTTGGCTATGGACGCTGGTTTTAACTCCAAATCTTCATTTAATAGGGCTATAAAAAAACAACTTGGTATTTCTCCTAGTGAATTGAAGTTGAAAAAATAACGTGTCAATTCTAAAAATGACGCTTTTACATCTTGCCAAATAGGTTTCAATTAGATATTTGAACCGTTTTTTGGGATTTAGAAGAATAGGTTTGTTTCAAATTATAAAACCTATTCAAATGAAAACAATGTATGTAGTATTAATTAGTGTATTGCTGTCAATACCTCAGTTAAACAATGCCCAATCAATAGAAATAAATCCAACTGTTTTAGTTGGAAAATGGAAATTAGACATGAGTCCGCAAGACCAAACAGATTCAAATTTTGCCATGATGGAAATTTCCGAAGTTAAAGGCAACTCCTTTACCGGGGTCTTTTATCGTGAAGGCGTAGAAATAAAAGATGCACAAATAAACACGCAATTAGGTGTCATTTATGGAGCTCTAATTTCAGGCGATAACTCGGGCGAGTATAATTCTAGCTTTTATCTTAAAGATGATATATTACATGGCACTACTCATGCTGTAAATAGAAATTTTTTAGCTGTTTGGACAGCTAAAAAGGAAGACTAAATATATAAGCATATACAGTAAAGTTGCGTTTTGCACTTATCCGTGTATGCTTTCTTCTTTGCCGTAGTTCTGAATTACCTCAGCCTCAAATTCAACCAGTTCATGCCAGCGCTTGTCTACATCTATACCCTTGCCGTATTTGCGAGCAAAGCTTATAAAAGTGGTATAATGTCCGGCTTCACT
>CBDUKC010000320.1:0-3099 GCA_965367705.1 uncultured Maribacter sp.
AGGAGAAGCAGACACCAGGTCATTGCTTGTTGAAGAGACATATAAACAGGTTAATGATTATCTAAATTCAAACTAGTCCATACCATGAAAAACCACATCAACCTCATTTTACTGCTCCTAACGATTGGAGTAAACCAATTTTTGACCGCCCAACAAACGGCCAACAACAAAAAGCTGGACGCCATGATCGTAAAAGGTATGGCCGCTTGGAAAGTCCCGGGTCTGGCAGCTATTGTTGTGAAAGATGGCGAAGTCGTCTTTAACAACACCTACGGCGTCAAAAATCTGAAAACTAAAGAACCTGTAGACGGGAACACCCTGTTCAATATGGCATCGACCACAAAGGCCGTCGTGGCTATTGCCATGGGGATGTTGGTTGATGATGGGAAACTGAATTGGGACGATAAGGTGGTGGACCACCTCCCCTATTTCAAATTATCCGACCCATATATCACCGCAGATGCACGGATAAAAGATTTGCTTACCCACAACTTAGGTATCGCTAATGCAGATGCTTTATGGATTGTTGACAGTGTTTCTACTAAGGAAACCGTCCAGAAATTTCAGTTTGCAAAAAAAACCTATCCTTTACGAGGCGGCTTCACCTATCAGAACATTATGTATGCTGTTACCGGGGAAGTCATTGCCAAGGTAAGTGGAAAGCCATGGAACGAATTTGTAACCGAACGCATATTTGAACCTTTAGGCATGACAAGAACTCAGGCCCTAGCAAAAGATATTTTCAAAGCCGGGAACTATGTAACGCCTTATTTGGATGATGCTGAAGACGGAATGGTGCAAGTAGATTATGGTTTTTCAGACCAAATAGGTCCGGCAGGGATGATCTGCTCCACGGCAAATGATATTTCCAAGTATTTAACCTTCTTGGTCAATGATGGCATCCATCAATCGGATACGCTAGTAAAACCAAAAACCTTCAAATACCTTTTTGAGCCGCAGTCCTTTTTGGGAGAAAGCGGCAGCTACCCTACCAATGCCCTTACCAAACCCAATTGGAATACCTACGGTCTGGGTTGGTTTCAACAAGATTACAAAGGTCAAAAGCTCGATTTTCATACCGGTAGCCTTTTCGGTTTGGTCGCCATTGCAGGAATCATGCATGACAAGGATGTAGCCGTATATGTATTTGCCAATTTGGACCATGCGGAGTTACGCCATGCCATCCTTTATAAAGCAATGGACCTGTATGCTTTTAATGACGCCAGTCGCGATTGGCATACCGAGGTTTTTAATCTCTATGCAGGTTTCAAGAAAAAAAATATTGAAACATCAAAAAAGAAGATCGCAGCACGTGTAAAAGACACCAAACCAACATTGCCCTTAGAAAGCTACGCAGGTAGTTATATGAATGAAATGTTGGGTACGGCTACCATTACTGTTTTAAATACCGAATTAAAAGTGAATTTTAACGAATTCATTTCCTATGAGGCGCAACACTGGCATTATGATACTTTTATAACAAATAAAGATCCCCGTTTTTATGAAAAAACAATGATTCAATTTGAAATGAACAGTGACGGAAAAATCAAGGAATTCAATTTTATGGGAGAAGTATTCAAAAAAATGGAGTGATTTATAGCAGGTTGCAGTTTCTTAATCAGAATTAAATAGGTATTTTTCAACCAAGGAAAAATTAAAGCGCATACTACGCATTGGTAATCAAACAAATAAAAAAATGAACCCAACTACTATTTTTAAAATGAACAACTACTTGACACTTTTACTGTGTGCCTGTATAAGCGTTGTAAGCGCACAAACAGATACTGAAAAAGCAGCAGAAACCGTGGACAAAAACAGCATCGAGGGGCACATTTATTTTTTAGCCGACGATTTATTAAAAGGCCGAGGTACGGGTACACCAGAAAATAAAATAGCCGCTAGTTATTTAGCGAATACCTTGCGCAGTTATGGTGCAAAACCTGATCCTTCAACTGGAACGTACTATCAACAGATGGAACTGTCCCGTTCATTTTTGAAAGAAAAGATAATGCTTTCCATTAACGGCGTAGATTTTCCAGAGATTGTTGCTTTTGACATTGCTGCAACGGATGTCACCGAAGAAGCGGTATATCTTAATTACGGCCTAGAGGCGGACTTTAAAGGTAAAAACGTAAAGGATAAAATAATCATTGTAAAGGCTGGTACGCCAGAATCACAAGAGATTAGACCCGCTTTTGGCAGTAGGGCCGCTAAAATTGAACTCGCCTTAAAAAATGGAGCTAAGGGCTTGATAGAGGTAGGTTCCTTTGATGAAGCTACCTGGCCCATGCTAAGGCATGCGTTCGAAGAACGGGTAAGTTTATCTGCAAGTGAGAAAAAACCACTCGCTATGGACTTATGGTTACAAACCACCCCTGCGCAGTTGGAGGAACTAGGGAAGAAAAAACTTAACATCCGTATTAAAACCGAAGGCATACAACAAGAGCAAATAAAAACACAAAATGTAATCGGTATTCTAGAGGGCACAGACCCAAAACTTAAGGAAGAATATGTAATGTATTCTGCACATTACGATCATGTGGGCATTGGCGAACCAGATGCAAAAGGAGATAGTATCTATAACGGTGCTCGTGATAATGCCATAGGAACCACTGCTGTTTTAAGCATGGCAGAAAATATAGGGAAATATCCTACCAAGCGGTCGGCAGTATTCATCTTTTTCACTGGTGAAGAAAAAGGATTATTAGGCAGTAAATATTATGTGCAAAATCCGATATTCCCGCTAAACCAAATCGTTTATGGCTTCAATACCGATGGTGGAGGATACAATGACACCAGCTTGGCAACCGTCATAGGCTTAGGCAGAACTACAGCTCAAAAACACATCGTTGCGGGAGCAGCAGCTTTTGGACTTAAAGCGATTGATGACCCGGCACCGGAACAAGGACTTTTTGACCGAAGTGACAATGTTAGTTTTGCGAGCGTAGGAATACCTGCCCCCACCTATTCAACCGGATTTAACGCCTTTGATGATGAAATTAATAAGTATTACCACCAACCAGGTGATGAAGCGGACAGTCTTGATTATGACTACTTATTAAAATTCTATCAAGGTTATGTACTCTCCGGAAGGTTAAT
>CBDUKC010000321.1:0-3085 GCA_965367705.1 uncultured Maribacter sp.
GGAAACTTGTTCTCAGGTTTCATAACTTGTTTATATTCCTTTTCTGATATCTCTAATTTTCTAGCGAAATTATCCAACATTATTTTTTCTTCCTCGCTAATGTGACCATCAGAAGCAGCCAGTGTTGCCAAAGCGGCAAAGTGAGCTACATTTTTTCTATGCTCTGGATTTCCGTATAAATCTATAAATGACATAAACTCTTTTTATTTAGGGACAAATATAATTTTTTTAGCGTTTATAGTTTACATCATGTAGAACTTTGTTTTCCTCCCAAATTCGTAATTTCACAGGGCTATGAAAAAACCTCTTTTAGAATTTACGGACAAGGGTATTTATTGCGATGTAGCTAAAGTATATCTAGACCCATGGAAACCTGTTGCTAAGGCTATTATTTCCCATGGTCATGCGGACCATAGCAGATGGGGACATAAACAATATATTACACATCATAGGAATGTTCCTATTATAACGCACCGTTTAGGTGAAATCCAAGTTACTGGAGTAGAATGGGGAGAAACATTCCTTATCAATAACGTAAAATTCAGTCTTCATCCTGCCGGTCATATAATCGGCTCCTCCCAAATACGGGTGGAACACAAAGGAGAAGCTTGGGTATTTACGGGAGATTATAAAACCGAAAACGACGGTATATCCACACCCTACGAAGCTATTAAATGTCATACGTTTATAACAGAATGTACTTTTGGACTACCCGCCTTTTCATGGACACCACAACAGGAAGTTTTGAACAATATTAACCAATGGTGGGGTCAAAACAAGTCTCAAGGGCAAACATCGGTACTATTCGGGTATAGTTTGGGAAAAGCGCAACGTTTGTTAAAATATCTAAATACAGATATTGGAAAAATCTACACCCATGGTGCTATTGAAAATATGACAGCTGTATTGCGTCGATTAGTCGATTTTCCTGAAACCAATCTAATAACAAGAGATACAAAAAAATCCGAACTCTTAGGTAATATCGTTTTAGCACCACCTAGTGCCCATGGCTCTGCATGGATACGAAAAATGGTTCCTTATGTAACTGCTTCCGCTAGCGGATGGATGGCCTTTAGAGGTGCTAGACGAAGACGCGCAGTGGATAAAGGATTCGTACTGAGTGACCACTGTGATTGGCAAGAATTATTAACAAGTATTGAAGCTACCGGAGCTGAAAAAATTATATGTACCCATGGCTACACCGATATTTTTTCGCGTTACCTCAGAGAATTGGGATATGATGCACGAACGGAAAGCACGCAGTACGGAGAAGAAGAAAATGAAATAGCGACCGATAAAAGTACTGAAAGTGTTTCCGCATGAAAGATTTTGCACTACTAATAAAAACATTGGATAGCACCAACAAGACCACCTTGAAGGTAGCCGCTTTGGCTGCATACTTTAAAAAAGCGAATGACAGGGACAAAGTATGGACCATTGCCATTCTATCACATCGCAGACCGCCAAGACCAGTTAATACCACCTTACTTAGAGCATGGGCTTCAGAATTGGCAAATATACCCCTGTGGCTCTTTGAGGAAAGTTATCATATTGTTGGCGATTTGGCTGAAACTATTGCTCTAGTAATTCCAACAACAAGTTCTACCACAAACAAAACATTGACCCAGTTCTTGGAGGAAATGATTGCCTTGAAAAAGAAATCTGAGGAAGACAAAAAGAGCTATTTACTAAACAATTGGAAAGTACTGGATTACTATGAGCGTTTTGTTTTTACCAAACTGATTACAGGTGGTTTCCGTATAGGGGTAAGCCAAAAATTAATGACCCGTGCCCTATCACAGGCAACAGCAATAGACGAAGACATTTTAGCCTATAAACTGATGGGGAATTGGGATCCGAACACCATTAGTTTTACCGAATTAGTTCTAGAGGAAAATGAAAGTGATTATTTATCCAAACCCTATCCCTTTTACTTGGCCTATGCAATTGAAGGTGAGGTAAAAGAGCTTGGAGCTATAAAAGACTGGTCTGCAGAACATAAATGGGATGGTATACGTTCACAGGTTATCCTTAGAAATAGTGAAATTTTTGTTTGGAGCCGCGGAGAAGAACTGGTAACGGATAAGTATCCTGAATTTACAGCATTCATAGGTAAAATTCCTAACGGAACCGTACTAGACGGAGAAATACTCCCCTTCCCAAATAATGAAATTGGAACCTTTAATGATTTACAAACCAGAATAGGGCGTAAAACAGTTTCAAAAGCATTACTCCTAAAAGTTCCGGTTATACTTAAAACCTATGACCTCTTGGAATGGAACGGGAAAGATATTCGGGAGCTTCCGTTTGTAGAACGCAGAAAACTATTGGAACAACTTCATAGTTCCATTGAAACGTTAAACCAAAATTCAGAGGAAAACATACCTTTTCACCTCTCAGAAACCATACATTTTAATTCATGGGATGATGTAGTTAAAGAAAGACAGCGCGCCAGAGAAATGCGAAGCGAGGGCTTGATGTTGAAAAATAAAAATTCGCCCTATTTAGTTGGAAGAAAAAAAGGTGATTGGTGGAAATGGAAAGTTGACCCACTAACTATTGATGCCGTGCTTACCTATGCCATGCGAGGCCATGGGAGACGAAGTAACCTATTTACGGATTACACTTTTGCCTTATGGCAAGAAAATGACCAAGACGAAAAGGAGTTAGTCACTTTTGCAAAGGCATATTCCGGACTTACAGATGCAGAGTTAAAGAAAGTTGATGCCTGGATAAAGAAAAACACATTAGAACGCTTTGGCCCTGTGCGCAGTGTTACGCCTCATCATGTTTTTGAGATTGCCTTTGAAGGTATTGCCGTATCTAAGAGACACAAGAGTGGTATTGCTACTCGGTTCCCTAGAATTTTACGTTGGAGACAAGATAAAACGATACATGAAGCAAATAGCCTAGAGGATTTAAAGGCACTAATACCCAAATAGGCTATGAATAGAAACGAGCTCTATAACATAGCAGAAACCTGGTTCAAAGAACAAGAATGGAAACCCTTCAAATTTCAAAAGGATACCTGGACTGCTTTTTTACAAGGCAAACACGGACTCTTAAATGCCCCAACGGGTAGTGG
>CBDUKC010000322.1:0-3079 GCA_965367705.1 uncultured Maribacter sp.
GGCTTATTAAAACCAGAAAGTAAAGGTGCTTTAACGGGTATTCTTACCTACCATGTTGTTTCAGGAAAATTTGAGGCTGCAGCAGTTATAGATGCGATTAAAGCAAACAATGGTGCGTTTGAGGTGACCACGGTACAAGGGGGCAAAATTGTCCTATCCTTAGCAGATGGAAAAGTGAAATTAGCTGATGAAAATGGAAACATGGCCACTGTTGTTATGGCAGATGTTGCGGCTACTAACGGGGTTATACATGCAATTGATGCTGTAGTTATGCCAAAATAAGACGAAGGTCGTAATACATTCAAAAGCCCCGATTTTCATAAGAAAGTCGGGGCTTTTGAATTTAAATCCTTTGCCGGATTCTAAGCTACGGTCTGCCTGTGTCGTTATCGGTACTTTTGGTTTTTTTCAGCTGCCGTTGTATTTTTTTAATTGCCGATTCTATGGATTTTTCGGGTTCAATAATGTTGTATTCTCCCCAAAAATCCGGATCCGCAAAACCAACAGCCTCATCGCTTAGTATTATGGATGATCTAACTCGTTCTTTTGGGTTCAATTGTTTGTTGTTCAGGTTTTTTTCCCAATCTGTAATGGCCATTTCACAACTCATAGAATACACGGAATTAAATAGTTTTTTATCCCAGTCAATTTTAAATTCAAGAAACACATTGCTATAGCCATAGTACCACTTACCATCTTTTTCCCTGTAATCTACCCGATACGCTACTTCGGTTGGCCAAACATCCGCGTTTCTAGGTTTTTTCCTTACAAACATTTGTGCGGCCATTTGCCTGTTGGTAATATTTAAGGAGTAAATAGCACTCGTAAGAATTTTATTTTCGGCATCTATATATAGTTTGCCCTTATAGTATGGGTCGACTACTTCGGCTTTTTGTTGAAAGTTTACCACATAAATAAGTTTGTCATTTACTCTTGTGGAGCTGTCAAATGAAAAATCGTAGTTGTCAATGGACGTGTCGGTGAATATATAGTCAGGATATTTTACTAAATCTACGTACAAGGTGTTAAATGGACCTCCCTGCAGTTTAAGTGCTAATGTGTCAAATTTGTTATAGTCCGTACTTTTTCGTGCTTTAAATAGCTTTAGTTCATCTCGTTTGTACGAAGAGTAAGGCGCCTTGTAAATATTTACTACCGCTTCGGACAAACTCACATTTTTGTTTCTTTTCTTTATTGTTTCCCTGTAGAAGGCAGTCATTACGGTAGGGTCGTTAATATAGTTCTCTCCTTTTTTTCTTAATGTTTCTCGTACCAAGGTTTCCGCATCTTTAGGCATACTTACGTTTACTTCGCTCAGCTTAAGTACTGATTCGGTCATAAAAACCTTATTGTTTTCATTGTCAAACTGAGCAATGGGAAGTTGTATGGTTTTGTAGCCAAGGAAGGAAATTACAACGTTTAGTGCTGTATTCCCGTTGGGAATCTTTAGAGAGAACTCGCCCTCTGTATTGGTTATGGTACTTATGTTGGAGCCTTCTACTGTAAGCGTTGCGAATACCAAAGGCTTTTTGGTGTCACTATCTAATATCTCTCCTGAATATTCTTTGTAGTTTACTTCTTGCGCGCATAACGAACCGCCTGATGTTACTAGCAAAATAATTAATATAAGTATCGGGAGGAGGATGGAATTTTTTTGATATTTGTTTCTAAGATGTATCATGATATTAAGTGCAAAATTTTATATCTAAGATAATGATTTAAAGGCGTATACTTTAATTTGTCATCTTAAATTATGTGAAGTCAATGCTGAATAGTCATGTCTAATACTAGATTTTAGAAAATAAATAAATCTTTGTATAAATAAACAACTATAGTGAGGGCTTAATCAAAACTAGGGTACATCATTTTGGTGGCGTAGGAAATAATAAAAAATGGACGTGTTTAAAAGCTTTATACTCTAAGGGCTTACATTTAGTTTTCTGGCTCATTCGTTTTTGAGGAGTCATCTACCAGTTTGTAGATTTGTTGTAGTTCCTCTGCGGTTAAATCTCTCCATTTGCCTACAGGAAGATCTAAATGGACATTCATGATTCTGATACGCTTTAATTTCTTAACGCGGTAGCCCAAATATTCACACATACGTCTTATTTGACGGTTGAGCCCCTGTGTTAATATAATCCGAAATTGGTTCGTGCTAACTTGACTTACTTCACAATTTCTGGTTATAGTATCCAATATGGGAACTCCATTTCTCATTTTTTTAAGAAAATCAGCTCTAATGGGTTTATCCACGGTAACTAAATACTCTTTCTCGTGATTGTTACGAGCTCTTAGTATTTTATTTACGATGTCCCCATCATTGGTAAGGAAAATTAATCCTTCACTTGGTTTATCTAACCTGCCAATTGGAAAAATTCGTTTTGGATAATTAATAAAATCTATGATATTATCTTTTTCCACCCTACTATCGGTGGTGCAGACAATACCAATGGGTTTGTTAAATGCTAAGTATACAGGTTTTTCTAGTGGTGTCGAAACGGCTGCACCATCTACGCTAACTTCATCTCCTGGAACTACTTTTGTTCCCATTTCCGGAACCTTGCCATTTATTGTTACTCGTCCTTGTTCTATGAGTTTGTCCGCTGCTCTTCTTGAACAGTAGCCCACTTCACTCAAGTATTTGTTAATTCGAGTTTCCTTTGTTTTGTCTTCCATAACTTTGTTTCGGGTAATCGATGCTACTTTTTACGCTCGATTTCTAAGGCATGGATTTCTCTTCCCAAGGATGCTAAAAATGGGATGCCAATTGCATCGTATTCATAAACATTGTCATTAAAAATCCCATTTTTGTTTACCAAAATAGTTGCTGTTAATAGGAAATCAACATTGTTTTTGCTGTCAACGATATAGGCGCAATCTGTTAATGTGCCATAGGCAAAACCTACTTTGTTATAAATTTTAATATGGTCTGGAATAACTTCCTTAGTGTCCCCGTATAAAAAGAACTTGCAGTAGCCGTCGTAATACTCTGCTGGGTCATATCCAGCATTCCTGGGGAGTGTTTGCATAGATTCCAATAAAAAATTGTGCTGCTCATCCGACAGTTTAAAACGTTGAT
>CBDUKC010000323.1:0-3068 GCA_965367705.1 uncultured Maribacter sp.
GGCAGATGCCAGAAGACTATAAGCAGTTTGTACTGCAAGCGGACAGCCATAACCTATCGGCAGCTTGGTCTAAAAATTCAGCTATTATTATCCCTTCACTGACTGGAGCTGTTCCTTCCGTAAGCGATGCCCAAATACTAACCCGTTTTGCGAAAGTTTTTGAACAGGCCTATATCCGTTTCTTAGACCTTAAAAAAGCAGAAGCTCAGGCTCGAGAAGCTCAAATCGAAGGAGCTTTAGAACGCGTTCGTAGTAGGTCTCTAGCCATGCACAACAGTGAAGAATTGTTAGCCGTAATAGAGGTGGTCTCGGAGCAATTACGCCTATTGGACTTAAAATTCGACACTATTAGTTTTGGGAAGAACTACCAAGAAAGCGATTTTAAATTTTGGCTCACTTCTAGTGGGCAACCCAAACCGGTTTTAATCCAAGTACCATTTTTTGATAGTAGGGTATTGAAATCAGTCATAGAGGCTCAAAAAAAGGAAATTGATTTTATTGCTGATGTTTTTACAAAGGAAGAAAATAGAGCATGGAGTGCACATATGATCCAATTTTCAGCGCTAAAAAATTTCCCAGAGCATGTAAAGGATTTTATTTTGAATAGTCCAGGTTTTGCCCGATCTAGTTTTTTGATGCAACATATCGACCTCTACGTCGGTAATTATAGGGCCATGCCCTTTACCGACGAAGAGAATGCCATTTTTAAGCGCTTTGCACAAGTATTTTCACAGGCCTATACCCGTTTTCTCGACCTCCAAAAAGCAGAAGACCAGGCAAGAGAATCGCAAATTCAATTGTCCTTAGAACGCGTGCGCGCCAAGTCTATGGCCATGCAATCTAGTAGTGAACTTGAGACTATTATCCAAGTGGTGCATGATCAATTTGTTGACTTAGGTATTACCCTAGATCATGCTGGATTTATCATAGACTATAAATCCAATGATGATATGATTATCTGGCTGGCAGATGAACATAAGGTTACACCCCAAATACGTCTCCCCTACTTTGATTCACCACACTGGAATAGCTTCATTACAGCAAAAAAACAAGGACATAAGCTGTTTGTAAATCATCTTGATTTTAAAACAAAAAATAAGTTCTACAAACAAATTTTCAAATATGTTCCTGAACTTCCTGAAGATGCTCGTCACTTTTATCTTAAAATCCCTAGCCTTACTATAGCTACAGCCCTTATTGATACTATTGGCTTGTATATTGAAAACTTTTCAGGGGTACAATATCAGGAAGAAGATCAAAAGGTACTCCTCCGATTTGGGGAGGAATTTCAGCAGGCCTATACCCGCTTTCTCGATTTGCAGAAAGCAGAAGCGCAGGCCAGAGAAACACAAATTCAATTGTCCTTAGAACGGGTACGTGCTAAGTCTATGGCCATGCAATCTAGTGACGAATTACACGATGTCATAGGTATTGTGTTTCAACAATTTGATAACCTCGCCATACAACCGGTCAATGTATTTTTAAGTTTGTTTGATCGTGAAAAAAGGATGCTTACCTACAGAGCCTCTGGCAAATCCGGTAAAAGAATACCTACCAAACAAGACGTTGACATTGACAGTGTTGCAGCCTGGACAGATTTATATAACAAATGGATTAATGATTCTTCTGATGATATCGAAGTCATTTTTTATCCGAAAGAAATAGTCCCTGATATTTTAAATCTTTTAAAAGCTACGTTCCTAGCGATGCCAAAAAAGGATCGTATAACAACAAAAGATTTCCCTAACGGTGGCTATTCAACACTTGGGTACACCCCTTTTGGGTATTTAGGTTATGATCATACGCGTCCACCAACTGAAGAAGAAAAGGATATTCTCAAAAGAATATGTACCGAATTTGGAAGAGTATATCAGCGTTTCCTAGATATTAAGAAAGCAGAAGCACAAGCAAGAGAAGCACAAATTGAAGCGGCCTTGGAAAAAGTAAGAAGCCGAACCATGGCCATGCGGAATAGTGATGAACTACTCGAAATTGTAGCGGTGCTTTATGAACAGATCATCCCTCTGGGCATAGCTTCACTGGGATGTGAACTAATACTCTGTGACGAACAAAATTTAGAGTTACAATTCTGGTCCGCTGTTCCGGAGCAGTCCAAACTACCGCAATATTTTCCTATCCCAAAAGGTATTCATCCCTTCTTTCTGAAGATGTGGCAAGCTTGGAAGAAAAAGACACCCCGTTTACTAATTACATTGAAAGGCTCAAAAAAGGAAGAATTTGATACCCTCATTTTTGAGAAAACAGCATTTAAGAATCTTCCTGAAAGTGCTAAAAAGTCAATTAGAAGTGGTAAGCTAAATGTTTTTTCTGTCGTAACTATGAAATATGGGCTATTGGAAGCCGCAGATATTGAGCCTTTATCGGAGGAAAAATTTCTAATTTTAGAGCGTTTCGCTAAGGTCTTCGAACAAACCTACACCCGCTTCCTTGATCTTCAAACAGCGGAGAAAAATGCCTATAAGAATAAAGTAGAAGCAGCCTTGGAGCGCGTAAGGTCGCGAGCAATGGCCATGCAAGAACCCGAAGAACTAAAAGACGTGGCCCATATTTTACGCACAGAGATGGGCCTGCTCGGTATTGAGGAACTGGAGACCTGTAGTATTTATATTCTTGATAAAAAAGTAGCTGCTGCAGAATGTTGGTACGCAATAAAAGAGAACTCTAAAAACAAAAAACTGGTAGCGGATCACATCTCCATGGACTTTAACGCAACATGGGTAGGCAAACAGATGTTGGAATTTCACGATTCTAAAACTGAAACCAGTTCCATAATAATGAAAGGCGATAAACGCAAAGAGTGGATTACCTACTGTATGGCCCAATCGAAAGTGCTAAAAGATGTGTATAGCGATACCATACCGGATAGAACCTACCACCTTCAAAAATTCTCCCATGGTGCCATAGGTGCGGCTTCTGCAGGAGATATATCCGCAGAAAGCTGGGCCTTATTAAAACGCTCCGCTTCCGTTTTTTCCTTGGCATACGCACGCTTTAAGGACTTAACCCAAGCCCGTATAGATTTAAAAAAATTAAAAACGGCCAAAAAA
>CBDUKC010000324.1:0-3058 GCA_965367705.1 uncultured Maribacter sp.
TCACCGCAACACCTATTCCCAGGACCTTGCAGTTTAGCCTTATGGCAGCTCGTGACCTGTCGGTAATTACGACACCACCACCAAACAGGTATCCGATTGAAAGTAATGTCATTGGTTTTAACGAGGAAACCATCAGGGATGCCATTGCCTACGAAATTGAGCGTGGCGGACAGGTGTTCTTTATTCATAATCGAATTGAAAACATAACCGAGGTTGCCGGCATGATACAACGCCTAGTACCCGATGCAAAAGTGGGTATTGGTCATGGCCAGATGGAAGGTAAAAAACTAGAAACCTTAATGCTTAGTTTTATTAATGGCGAGTTTGATGTGCTAGTATCTACGACCATCGTAGAAAGTGGATTGGATGTAACCAATGCCAATACTATTTTCATCAATAATGCCAATAATTTTGGACTGAGCGATTTGCACCAAATGCGGGGTCGTGTAGGTCGGAGTAATAAAAAAGCATTTTGTTATTTCATTACGCCACCCTACGAATCCATGACTAATGATGCGCGTAAACGTATCGAAGCGTTAGAGCAGTTTTCCGAGTTGGGAAGTGGCTTTAATATTGCCATGAAGGATTTGGAAATTCGTGGTGCTGGGGATTTGCTAGGAGGCGAACAAAGTGGTTTCATTAACGAAATAGGCTTTGAGACCTATCAAAAAATATTGGCTGAAGCCATAAACGAACTTAAGGAAAATGAATTCAAAGACCTGTACGATGAAGTAGAAGGTGCGAAGGAAAAAATCTTTGTAAAAGAAACGCAAATCGATTCTGATTTTGAGCTGTTATTCCCCGATGCCTACATTAATAATATTTCAGAACGCCTTAACCTATACACAGAATTGAATCAGGTGAAAGATGAAGCTGGGCTCCAGAAATTTGAAGTCCAGCTGATAGATCGTTTCGGAGAGCTACCAACAGCCGCAGAGGATTTGTTGAATTCTGTTCGTATCAAGTGGATTGCCAATAGCATAGGAATAGAAAAAATAGTAATGAAACAGGGCAAATTAATTGGCTATTTCATCGCTGACCAACAATCGGAATTTTACCAGACCGCTGCATTCACCAAAGTGCTAAAATTTGTACAAAGCAATCCACAGTTGTGCACCATGAAAGAAAAGAAAACACGAAACGGTCTGCGTTTATTACTTGTTTTCGATGGAATACGAAGTGTAGACAGGGCGTTTTTGGCATTACAACCTTTAAAGACTGAGAAGTCAAAGATTGAAACAGTGTAAGATGCTATCTGTATTGCCTTTTAAAAAGGACAAAAAACTTGTTAAGGTTTATTTATACTGCAATGCCGTGCGAATGTCGGGTCAAATCACAGAAAGTTCGTAGGTTTCCTTTTATCTTGAGCGTAACATTGTGGAACACTATTAAATTCACACAACATGGAACAACCAGAATTAGGTAACAAGATTACCGCGTTACGCAAACAAAAAGGATTTACTCAAGAAGAACTCGTTGAGCGCTGCAATATCAATGTACGCACTTTACAACGTATTGAAAGCGGTGAAGTCTCGCCAAGAAGCTATACCATTAAAACCATACTATCCGCCTTGGATCATGATTTTGAGGAACTCTATGGAGAAGAAAAGACTACAGCGAAAGACAGTATTATTCTAGGCTCTGAAACCGAAGCCAAGTCGGTTCGGTTCTTATTGGCCCTCGCAGCGATATCAGGAATTCTGTATTTGCTAATAGGTCCGTTCGAGGCGTTTTCAGATTATTATAGGTTTGGGGAAGACGATATGATATTTGGCATTGGTGGACATGTTTTTATAAAAATAGTAGCCTACCTCAGCTATGGACTTTTTATCTATGGTTTCCTTATCGTAGGCAAGCTATATCAGAATTACTTGATGAAAATTGCTGCCGTACTTCTTATTTCCGTTCTGTTACTTTTTTATATCTATGATATCATTTCCTTGTTTTATGAAAGTGTACTTCCTATTGAAGGTATTGTTGTAGCAGAATCTATCATCGTGGGAACTTTAGGTTTGTTATTTGGTATTTCCATCATCAAATCAGCCAAAGAATGGAGTGTCTTGGGTTATGTTGCCGGTAGCTTGGAGCTATTTACCGCTTTCTGTTTTCTTGTTGTCATTTTAGTCTTGGTAGGTTTGGTTACGCAATTCCCGACGGTCATCGTAGAGGTGGTGCTTTTGGTTAAAATCAGACAGATGGTCAAACAATAGCTATTTTGTCCGCATAGTCGTTACGATAATTTAAAAATTAACGTGCATATTAAAAGTGGATAGGTATTTGTTTTTATCTTGTGGAAATCAATAAAGTATGGTTTTAAATGGAGCTTAATTTAGCGGAGAAATTAGCAATTATAAAAATGATTTATTCCATGGTATATGCAGATGGCGTCGTACATAGTGGAGAAATCAATGAAGTAAGTAAATTGATGAAGGAAATTGATTTTGATAGTAATCAGATTCAGTATGCGCAAAACATTGAAAAGGAACAAAGCATTGCAATTTTGCAAAAAATGACCGACGTTAAAAAGAAGGCATTGACAAAGATGCTGGAGGATTTAGCAAAATCTGATGGCTTTGTCCATCAGAAAGAGACAGAACTTTTGAAAAGTATTTTTTCATCCTTACAGGTATAAATCATTTTCGCTGCTTACGGGCAACATACTATATTCTTCAAATTAGTAGCGAAACTAAAAATTGTAGGTCCATTCTTTACTGGTATAACGTGCTTTTGGTGCTTGTGTTTTGGTGCATAATAGCTAGTATTTAGTTAAGATGTTTTTTGTTTTAAAACTTAAACCTAGGTGGTAAAAAAGTGTAAGATTACGAAAACTCAAAATTCCAGTAATCAATAAAGAGGTCAAATAGAAATCTTAAATTTGGTCTGATTCTTGAAATTGTTAGTATATGAAAATCATCATAACTGTTTTAATCAGTCTTATTGCATTTAGCAGTGAAGGGCAACAAGCCATATCTGGTAATTTTATACCGGCAACCGATTATAAATGGCTCATTGTCTATCAATTAACACCGGGAAGCCAAAATTACATTGCGGATACGGC
>CBDUKC010000325.1:0-3051 GCA_965367705.1 uncultured Maribacter sp.
TACTTTTTTGAAAACAGTAAAAAATGGGAGGTAATAGGGTTTTGAAGGAGCTTTGTTGGGGTTTCATTATTGGTAATGGAATTTTCTTTGCATTCCTCACCTATAATTATTTTACCGATGATTATCGGTTTGATAATATGTTTCAGGATATTTGGAGGGAATACTTTGTTAATATTGTGTTTTCCATTGTCTTGTACATGGTAAACATGTCTTGGCTTTATTTTCTTTTGAAAAAATTTGAAAGAAACATATATACGGCCAAGCGTATGAGTCTTGCAGTTTTAGGTAATGTGGTTATAACATGTTTGGGTGTTTTTGTGGCTACTTCTATTCTTCTGGTAGCGCTTTATAACGTGCCTGTTCAGGACACCTTAAGTTATCATACGGTAGAGAATTATGTGCGTACTATTATTATCTCCTTGGGATTCTCCATAATTTTTTACGCCATTTTTTATTATAGGTTTAGGCAAGAAAATAAAGTTAAAGAACAGAAAATAATAGCCAATACGGCATCGGCGAAATTTGATGCGTTAAAGAATCAACTAGACCCCCATTTTCTATTCAACAGCTTAAATGTATTGTCTAGTCTTATTGAGGAAGACCCATATCAGGCACAAAAGTTTACATCTTCCTTATCAAAGGTTTATAGGTATGTACTTGAACAAAAGAGTAAAGACTTGGTTCTTGTAAATGAGGAGCTACAATTCGCTAGAACATATGTTCGGCTTTTGAAAATGCGGTTTGAAGATAGTATTGTTTTTGACATCCTGGAAGAGAGTGAGGACCCGGATTCAAAGATTGTTCCCCTGTCGCTTCAGTTGCTTATTGAGAACGCTGTTAAGCATAATGTGGTTACTTCTGGTAAGCCTTTGCATTTAAAGGTTTTTGAGCAAAATGGCGAGCTCGTTGTGGTGAATAACCTTCAGGAGAAACAAGTGGTTAAAAAAAGTAGTGGTGTTGGGTTGTATAACATACGAGAGCGCTATGCGCTATTAACGGATAGAAAAGTTCAGATTGATAAAACGGCGACCGAGTTCAGTGTTAGGTTGCCTATCCTTTTAAAACAAATTTCGACTATGGAAATTCAACAAGAGTATATTCAGGACAAACGCTATGAGAAAGCAAAAGAACGTGTAGAGGCTATTAAAGGGTTTTATGGAAACCTGCTGGCTTACTGCATTGTAATACCATGTTTGGCATATTTAAATTATAGAACTACTAGTTTTCCATGGGTAATTTTTCCTATTATCGGCTGGGGTTTCGGGATAGCTATGCATGCTATGGAGGCTTTTGGAACGAATCCGCTTTGGGGTAAGCGATGGGAAGAGAAAAAGATGCGGGAATATATGGATGATGATAATTTCTAAACTGGCATTTAATATCTTTTAAAGAGTTAAACTTAAAGTTTACGGTTCAGTCGTAAAAAATTACAGTTCAGAAAGTAACATTTTAAAAACAAGACCCTTTTGACGAAATTTGAACTTGTAATAAATAACTAGAAAAACATTTAAATCATGGAAAGAGAAAGTAAATATATTAGGGCGAAAGAACGAGTTGAGGCAGAGAAAAAATTCTATAATGGCTTAATTTCATATGTAGTGGTCATAAGTTTCTTGGCGGCCATAAATTACTACACTAACGGTTTTGCATATGCTTGGTTTTTATGGGCTGCTTTTGGTTGGGGTATAGGTGTTGTTATTGGAGCTGTAAAAACATTTGGTGGTAATCCGTTTTTTGGACGAGACTGGGAAGAGCGAAAAATAAAGGAATTCATGCAGGAAGATGAGCAAAGAACAAAGTGGCAATAACAATTGGGTTTGAGTATAAAAAAATATAAAAATGGAAGCAACATCATCAGGTAGAAGAAGTAAGCAGATTAGGGCTAAGAAAAGAATAGAACAGTTAAAGGCTTTTTATATTCATTTGGCTGTATTTATTATAGTGAACATAATTGTTATAGCTGGTGCTGTGTCGGGTAATATGAATAACGGTCAAAGTTTTGGCGAGGCATTTTTTAACTTCAATACCTTTTCAACATTTATTTTCTGGGGTATAGGTGTCCTTTTTCATGGCTTTAAAGTGTTTTCGTACAACCCCTTCTTTAGTAAGGCTTGGGAGGAACGTCAAATTCAAAAGTATATGGATTCAGATAGAGATGAAATGAAGAAGTATTCGTAATCTATTTTTTTAAAATCAACCAAAAACCAAATATGAAAACCATTGTTATAGAAGACGAGAAGCCGTCAGCAAGGCGATTGTCACGTTTGTTATTAGATTTAGATGTAGAAGTGTCGCAAATGCTACATTCGGTAGAGGAGTCCATTAACTGGTTTCAAAACAACCCACATCCTGATTTGATTTTTTTGGATATTCAACTTTCAGACGGACTTTCGTTTGAGATTTTTGAAGCTGTAGAGGTTAAAAGCGCTATAATATTCACTACCGCTTACGATGAATACGCTTTGCAGGCGTTTAAGCTGAATAGTATTGACTACTTGTTGAAGCCTATTGATGATGAGGAATTGGAGGTAGCAGTAGAGAAGTATAAGTCGTTTAAGCCTGAGGTGAAGAATATGACACTCAATTTTGATGACATAAAGAACCTCTTGGTAAATCCATTGGAACGAGAGTATAAAAAACGATTTACGGCAAGAGTAGGGCAACACCTTAAAATTATAAATGCAGACGAAGTAGAGAGTTTTTTTAGTGAAAACAAAGGTACGTATGCGGCAACTTCAGATGGGAGAAATTACCTTTTGGATACTACTTTAGAAAATCTTGAAAAGGAGTTGGAACCGAAAACTTTCTTCCGGGTGAGTCGTAAATTTTACATCAACATTAATCATATAAAAGACATCGTTTCGTATACTAATTCTAGGCTTCAAATTAAGCTAAATCACTTTCAGGAGCAGGAAATCATCGTTAGTAGAGATCGTGTTAAGGACTTTAAGTTATGGTTAGAGTAAAATAGCTTAATAATCTGATTTTGTTTAGCCAATCGAGTGCCTGTCGATGCTCTTCTCGGAAGCTAGTAGTGACCCACACGATGGT
>CBDUKC010000326.1:0-3018 GCA_965367705.1 uncultured Maribacter sp.
ACAGCAGGATTTGAGGAATTATATGGCATTGCCATACCCAAGGCCTCAATTGCCGATGCCATCGTATTAGCCGTGTACATACCGCCACAAGCACCGGCACCCGGACACGCATTTTGAATAACACCCTTATAATCTTCATCGTTCATGGTGCCTGCAACCTTTTCTCCCCATGCCTCAAAAGCAGATACTACATCTAACTTTTTATCTTTAAAACAGCCGGAAGCAATTGTCCCTCCATAGACCAAAACCGATGGCCTATCTAAACGTATCATCGCCATAAGAGCCCCTGGCATGTTTTTGTCACAACCAACTACGGTAGCCAAACCATCGTAGTTCATTGCTTGAACAACCGTTTCCATTGAATCTGCAATAATATCCCGTGAAGGCAAAGAGTAACGCATTCCGTAGGTTCCCATAGAAATACCATCACTAACACCAATGGTATTGAACACAAGCCCCACAGAACCAGATTCATTTATCCCTTTTTTGACTTCTTGAGCCAAATCATTCAAATGCATGTTACAAGGGTTTCCTTCATAACCTGTGCTCGCTACGCCGATCAATGGTTTTTTTAAATCTTCCTCAGTTAAACCAATAGCATAAAGCATGGCCTGGGCAGCTGGTTGCGTTGGGTCTTGGGTTACGTTCTTACTGTGCTTGTTCAATTCCATTTCTATATTCTGGTATCCTTGGTTTATAGGTTCTATTATCTGTGACTATCAAAGATAAAAGTTTAAATTCCCTTCTTGTTGCAACATAAAACATTGGTTCAAATTCAATTTTATAAAAATCAATTCAAACACCTGTTAATCAAATACATAACGCTTATATTTATATCATATTCAATAAAAAACTTATCGTTCAAATTTCGTTCTTAACGCATAAAAAAACCTGTATCAAACTAATCTGATACAGGCTTCTTAAATCAATTAAAGCGCTATATCATTCCGTCTCCAGAATAATAATGGTCCTCTTGATTTTGTTTTTATTTCCTTGCATTGGATAATACTACATAAAATTATCTGACGGACAAAAACTATGAACACATATTGGTTAATTTTGCGTTTATAATCGTATTCATAGGAACATGGAAAAAACAGTTACCGAAGCTATAGCATTTAGACGCTCTGTACGCGTATTCAAATCCGATACTCAGCTAGATGATGAAAAGGTAAAACAATGCATCTCCAATGCCGTATTGGCACCTACCAGCAGCAATCTTCAGCTTTGGGAATTTTACCATATTACCAACCAAGATCTTTTAAAGAAAATGACCGAAGCCTGTTTGGGACAAAATGCAGCCAAAACCGCACAACAACTAGTAGTCATTGTAGCTCGGAAGGATTTGTGGCGAAAACGATCCAAGTCGAATGTAGCTTTTTTGAAAGAACAATACGGAACGAAAGATAAGGCCGACTATACCAAAAGGGAAAAATTTGCCTTGAATTATTATGAAAAACTGATACCATCTATCTACATGGATTTCTTAGGGCTCTTAGGAGCTTTAAAATATATTATTTTCCAAGGTATTGGCCTATTTAAGCCCATATACCGTCAAGTACGCAATTCTGATATGCGCATTGTGGCACATAAGAGTGCTGGATTGGCAGCGCAAAATTTCATGACCAGTATGGCTGCAATAGGCTATGATACCTGCCCTATGGAGGGAAGCGATACCAAAATGGTAAAGTCAATTTTAAATCTACCTCGCGGAGCGGAAATAAACATGGTAATTGCTTGTGGAATTAGAGAGGAAAATGGTGTTTATGGCCCACGATTTAGAGTGCCCTTTGACGAGGTATACCATAAGTTGGATTAAACTAGTTTAAAACACACTTTGGCACCTGCTCTTTTTTGGGCTAAAATTGCGATGGCCTTATCCGATAATTGTAAAATCCTTGGATATCCGCCCGTCGTTTGTCCGTCCTTCATCAAAATGATTAATTTTCCGGCCGGAGTTAGCTGTACGGTACCCGGTAAAGTCGCAGAGGTAAGCATGCTCACCGAATGCTCTTTAAGCGTTTCATTTAACTGATATGCCATTCTATTGTTCTCCTTTGCAACTGTGAATTCGGTAGCAAATATCACCTCTAATTGCTCCTCGGTAAGCATGTCAAATTCCGGTGCCTTATGTGCCTCTAAAACTATTTCGTTCAAAAAGGAGTCTACCTTAATTTCAGAAATTTTTGGCCTAAATATCTTATTATATTCAAAAGGAACAATATCGCCATCCGTCAATCTATTCGCAACCGTTATTGGCTTATAAAAGGAGTAGCTTCCATACATAGCCTTTGGTTTAAAACCACCCTTAACGGCCAAATAACCTCTAAAACCAGCCACAAGATTTCCATAGGATAGGATATCCCCAACATTTATTTGATATACTTTATAATTTTTTATGGGTAGATTATTCAACGTTACTGACATTTCTGCACCTGCCAGTACGATATAGGTCTCTTCCTCAAAAAGTAAGGTTGGTCCCGTCATTGTAATTTCCAATACGGCGTCGGTAACTTCATTTTCTAAAAGCGTATTGGCTTTAAAAACCGATAACTCGTCCATTACTCCAGAAACAGGCACACCCTTATTACGGTAATGAAACCTACCTAAGTCTTGCACAGAGGTGTAAAAACCTGATTTTAGCACTTTAAGCATCGATTTTTATTTTTTCCGGTGTATAGATACCTACTTCAACCTCAATTTTATGAAGATCGTATTTAGCCCTAGTCACCTTATAAAACTGAATTTGGTCTCCTACAGTCACAAAGCAAGGTTCTTTTTTGGTCGCATCAAAAATAGGTACAGGGCAGCTTCCAATAATATTCCATCCACCAGGGGATTCCTGCGGATAAATACCTGTTTGTTTTCCAGCAATACCTACCGCTCCCTTTTTCACTACCATGCGGGGTGTATTTTTACGCGATGTTTCCAACACTTTTGGCAATCCACCTAAATACATGAAGCCAGGTAAAAAACCAATTCCGTAAACCGTGTATATATGACTCGTATGTAATGCTA
>CBDUKC010000327.1:0-3015 GCA_965367705.1 uncultured Maribacter sp.
GAAATTGCTGATCGGTTTGTAGTAATGAGCGTGTTTGCGTATCGTATATGGTTACTGCCCAAAAATCATTCACAGGTACATTGGCCGGGATATGCAATTTGTATTCCTTTCCGCCATCAAATGGATTTTTTTCTCCATCCAGAAATGAGATGGCATAATCAGATCCCGCTCCTTCAATCGTTACGGCCATAGCTGGAGTGACGGCAGTATAACTATAGTGAAACATATCTAAAGCATCAGTATTATAGCCTCCCGTTTCCGTAGTGAAGAACACGTTTTTATCGGCAAAAGCCATGATCCATGAACTTTCTGAATCCGGATAAATTTCAACACCGGCTAAATTCATATCGGTACGCGGATAGTAGGTAATGGAGCGGGCTGCAGCATTTCCTATGGCAACAGCTTCAGTAAGTATTTTTTTCATTCGTTCATCAGGTGCAAAAGGCTTTCCTTTTTCAATACCGATGGAGGCAAAGAGTCCTTTAGTTTGATTATCCAGTATATCCACATGCTCCTCATTAATCCATTCTGCCAAATGCTCATAGAACGAAAAGTCGTTGGTGTGTACCGTATTGAAGTCTACACCAGAAATGTCTACCAACTCCATTTTTTTAGCATTGTCTTTTTCAGCCAATGGATATATTTTCAGGTTTTCTCCAATCATTTTTACGGCTTTTTCTATGCCATTTGCAATGGATGTTCTTGTAAAAACAAAGACTCTATTGGTTGGGGACTGTATGACAAAATAACCTTCAGGAACTTCACCCTCATACCCTGGAGGTAGTATCAAATAGTTGCCGCCTTTTCCTTTGTCTTCGCCAAAAGGTCCAATATCGGCTATATACCGAAACCATGCATCGTTAAAAGCACCCAACATACCCGGTGGAGTTTCCATAATTATAGGGCCGCTTTTACCAAGGTTTATATATGGAGTAACATAAATGGTAGAGGTGTTTGCCGTTAGGAGAAGCGATTTCGAATCTAACAATGTTTTTGTGATGCCTACTTTGTTGTAATCATCTACTCCTGCTTCTTCTAGCCCAACGATAAGACCTCTCACCGAAGCACCGGGAATGCCTTTCATAAAGGCATCAACGCCACGCATTTTATCTAGGTAATTATATACGTTTTCTGAAGTTTCTTTGGAAGGAACACCATCAAAATATTCCAAAGTTCCAATACTTGTTTCTACTTTATCGGGGGTTGTAATACCTGCCGGAATTTGGGTGGTCATCTCGTACGTTTGAATGTTCTTTGTCTCTTTAATTTCTGTCTCTTGCTGACAAGCTGTGAGGATTAAGGTAAACAGGATTACACTAACATATCTTTTCATATTGTTATAATTTAATTATTTTTCTAAAGCCACTACTTCTTTTTTTGCAACGTCTAAATCAATCCTAAAATCGTTATTTGCATGTAAGGCAGCTACATCTACTACCTTAATCAATATATTTAATATTGATCTTCTTAATCTTACCGTTAAACTTAAATGGCGCTCTGTCAAAGTAATCCAGCGCCACAGGTGATCCCAAATCCACACCCACATCAAAGGTTTCAGATGCGGTATGAATACTTGGTACAGACCGTACAATTCGCCCTTGCCCAACTTCTTTACCATTGACTTTTAAAGTGATGGTTGCAGGACCTAGGCGCTCTTTTGTATCATACTTTGTCTCAACTTCTATTTTTACCTTACCAGTTGGAATTGCTGATTTAGAACGAATCTTGTAGCGATTCAAGGTCATGGCATTGTATTCGGCTATTAAAACACCCTTTTCCATGTAAATAGTAAATCCTGACGAGATACCACCTACAGCAAAAAGCACCCCTTCTGCACCTTTACCAATTTCTGCATCAATCACTGCCAGGGTAGAGCGTCCACTCAGGAACTTTGGCGCCATTGCTTCAGGAATTCGGTTTTGACCTTCATAAAAAGACCATTCTTTTAGTGGAGATGAAGGCAGTTCCTCCGGATGAAAAAATACCGTATACATGGATGCCCCAACTGGGTAGACCAAATTATCAGTAGCTTCTTTGTCGAAAATATCTTTCAATTCAGCTAATTTTTCTGGATTGTCTGAAGCTATGTTATTTGATTGCGCATAGTCTTCTTCTAGGTTATAGAGTTCCCAGACTTCTTTTTCTGGTTCCCAGTTTATTATTCCAGTTGGGTCGGTAGACCATGGTGGTTTTGGGCCAGGTGTACCAGCAAACCAACCCTCATGATATACACCTCGACTACCGAGGATATCAAAATACTGGGTCTTTTTAGTTGATTTAGCATCCGGCTGATCAAAAGTGTAAGCCATCGATACGCCATCCAATGGTTGTTGCTCTATGCCATTTACAACCTTAGGAGGGGTGATATCCAAAATGTCATAGAGGGTAGCCGCAATATCATTCACATGGTGAAACTGTGATCGGGGTGCTTCGTCATGTTTAATTTTTGCAGGCCATGAAATAACCATCGGAGTTCGTGTTCCTCCTAAATGTGCTGCTACAAGTTTGGTGCCCTGGAATGGTGATGATCCGGTATAGGCCCAGCCGTGGTGATACATGATGTCGAGCTTAGGTCCACCCAAGGCATCCATTCCACCATAGTCTTTATTGAGTACTTCAATGTGTTCTTCAATGGTTGATGGCATTGAATTCTGTGCCAAAAGTTCAGAGATGGTTCCGTTCATTCCCTCAGAGGAAGGCCCGTTGTCTGAGTTAATGTAAATAATCAAGGTGTTTTCAAGTTGTCCCTGACGTTCGAGTTCATCTACAATCTTTCCATACTGCACATCAGTATGCTCCAAAAATCCTGCATAAATTTCCATCAAACGAGATTGAAATTCGCGCTGAGAGGTAGGAATGTCGTCCCATTTTTGCTGGGTTGAAGCTAGCGGGTTGAGAACAGCATCTTGAGGAATCCATCCCAATTCCTTTTGTTTTGCAAAAGTCATGGTTCGTAATGTTTCCCAGCCTTCGTCAAATTTACCTTCATATTTATCTGCCCATTCCTTGAAAATA
>CBDUKC010000328.1:0-3011 GCA_965367705.1 uncultured Maribacter sp.
CATTTTGTAGTTCCAATGACAAGTGATGTCACTTTTAAGCAAGGTGGTCGGGTACAAATGGATGAATTGTGCGTTTACGAAGTGGCAAACGGACAAATAAAAAAAGCGCAATTTTTCTATGAAGTCCCTCCGCAATAGTTCCTTATAATTTTGGACTAATCCAAGCTAGGTTTGCTTCGATTTGCCTTTTTAAGTGCAGCCTTCTTTTTGGATTTCAGCCTTTTTACCACGGATGATCTTGACGGTTTAGAGGGTCTCCTTTTTTTAGGGATAATAAGGGCTATTTCCAGAAGGGCTAACACGCGTTTTATAACGATGGACTTATTGCTGTGCTGACTCCTAGATTCATCACACTGCAATAGCAATACTCCATTTTTAGAAAGTTTTGATTTTAGCTTTAAGAAGAGTCGGCTTTTTTCTCTTTCACTTATTCCATTGGAATTTTGGACATCAAAAGCTACTTCAACTTTAGAGGATACCTTATTCGCATGCTGACCGCCAGGACCACTACTGCGAATGGCCTTAAATTGAAGTTCTTGTACTATAATTTTCTTGTCCAAAACAGATGGTACTTTTGTCAAAAATACACAATCATGGTCTTCTTTTGTGCTACTGGAAGATCAACCTTTACCTGAATCCAGCAAAAAATGACATCCTTTAGGGAACAAATACTTGTTGCTTATGGTCACTTTAGCAATGGCTTGCCTAAAAGTGAAAATCAGGTGGTTCGGGGTTAGAAAGTGCAATGCTTAGGGCATTTTACCTGTAAACCAAAAGTTATGCATTTGGTATTTGTTGTATTCGCTGGTTGATGGTTTCTATGGCAACATTGAGAAAAACTTGCTTTTCAGCATCTAGTTCTTTGGGAGAATGAAAAAACACGGATTCACCGTTTTCCAAGGTTCCTTCTACTAAATAATAGCTTCCCATAGGGTAGGAGTTTTTAACGATGGTACTTATGCCCGAACTATCCGAAACCCTAAATTCATGAGCATAAACGATTACTTTTCTTTTTGTGTTACCGTAGGATTTGAGAACATCTATGGCAATACTTGAAGCTTCCCCGAATAATGAGGCGATGTATAAATTTGTCGGATTTCTATACAGTTCCATAGGTCTGCTCTTGGCGATAATCGTTTTATTCCTTAAAACAAAGATGTGGTCAGAAAAGGGAAGTACATCTTGGTAGTCATGAGTTGCAACGATACACGTAATTCCATTTTCTTTTAAATACTTAAAAATATTTCTTCTGAGACTGTTCTTTAGGAAGTTGTCTATATGGCCAAAGGGCTCATCTAAAAGTAAAACCTCAGGTTTTTGAGCCAAGACCCTTGCCAATGCAACGCGCTGTTGCTGTCCTCCACTCAAAGTGTTTACCTTTTTGTTCGCAAATTCGGTAAGTTCAATAAGCTCTAGGAGTTCTTGAGTTCTATTTTCAAGTTCCTTTGGAAAAAATACAGATAAGTATTGACTTATATTTTCTTTGACCGTCGTAAAGGGCATCAAATCAAAATCTTGGGATAAATATTTCATGAACGGTGCTCCTGGAACTAAATTAAAGGCAGGACCAAGAATAGGTTCGTCCTCCCAAAAAATAGCACCTTGTTTTAAATCCATCAGTCCATAAACAAGTTTCAAAAGGGTGCTCTTTCCGCAACCGCTTTCCCCGATAAGGGCTACATGCTCCCGGCGTTGTATTCTTAGATTTATATCTTCTAAGACAGGGAGTTTATCGTAGGTATAAGATACATTTTCGATTCTTAGCATTGGGAATAGCTGATTGTTTTATATTAAAAAACCCGTTCGTAATAAGAACGGATTTCCTAATAGTATATTGATAAAAACTAAATTTATTCTTTAAAATCTTTCAGAACCGATTGATTGGGCAATGTTGTAAAGCCCATGTTGTAAAGCGTAAAGCCATAAATATCTGCATATTGTTCAATAGTCTTACTTACGGGCGTTCCTGCGCCGTGTCCCGCATTCGTCTCTATTCGGATTAGCGTAGGATTATCTCCCGTTTGTTTCTCTTGTAGTTCTGCCGCAAATTTAAAACTGTGCGCCGGAACCACACGATCATCATGATCTCCTGTGGTTACTAAGGTAGCGGGATAGGAGGTTCCTGCCTTCACATTATGAACAGGCGAGTAGCCTTTCAAATAGTTGAACATTTCTGCATCGTCTTCTGACGTACCATAGTCGTATGCCCAACCTGCACCTGAGGTAAAGGTATGGTAGCGAAGCATATCCAATACGCCAACGGCGGGCAAGGCTACCTGCATTAAATCCGGTCTTTGGGTCATAGTGGCACCAACTAATAACCCGCCATTAGAACCCCCACGGATGGCCAAATACTCTTTGGAAGTGTATTTGTTGTCAATGAGATATTCTGCCGCAGCGATAAAATCATCAAATACATTTTGTTTTTTTGTTTTAATACCGGCATCGTGCCACTGCTTACCATATTCACCACCACCTCTTAGATTGGGCACGGCATACACACCACCTTGCTCCATCCAAACAGCATTTACAATACTAAAAGAAGGGGTAAGGCTTACATTAAAACCACCATAGCCATAAAGAATGGTTGGGTTTTTTCCATTGAGTTCCAGTCCTTTTTTGTGCGTTATAATCATAGGCACTTTAGTGCCGTCTTTGGATGCGTAGAATACTTGTGTAGATTCGTAATCCGCTGGATTGAAATCGATTTCAGGCTTCCAATATTGCTCATATTCTCCGGTTTCTACATTGTACTTATAGGAAGAACCCGGTGTATTATAGTTGGTAAAGGAGAAATAAAATTCGGTATCCTCTTTCTTGCCTCCAAAACCGCTCGCACTTCCTAGTCCTGGAAGCTGCACTTCGCGTACTTGTTTTCCGTCGTAATCATATTGATACACCTTGGATATGGCATCTACCATATATTCTGCAAAAAAGTAACCGCCACCGGTACTGGGGCTCAATACATTTTCAGTCTCTGGGATAAAATCCACCCAATTTTCATATCCGGG
>CBDUKC010000329.1:0-3007 GCA_965367705.1 uncultured Maribacter sp.
CATGGTCCTAAGCGAATTTTAATGTGGTCTCAAATGCACGGAAATGAATCTACAACGACAAAGGCCGTTTTAGATTTGTTGAACTATCTAAAATTGGAATTGGGGCCAACAAAGAATATACTACAGCATTTTACGCTTAAAATTATTCCTATACTAAATCCCGATGGCGCGAAAGCGTATACACGCGTAAATGCAAATCAAATTGATTTGAACCGGGATGCACAAGATCTTTCCCAGCCCGAAAGCAAGCTGTTAAAATGGGTGTATGATAATTTTGAACCTCATTTCTGTTTTAACCTGCACGACCAAAGAACCATATTTAATGTTGGCGAAACAGAAAAGCCGGCAACGGTATCTTTTTTAGCCCCTGCGTTTGATGAAGAAAGAAACGTTTCCCAATCTCGTTTAAAAAGTATGCAGCTTATTGCGGCAATGAACAAAAAATTGCAAGAACACATCCCAGGGCAAATAGGGCGGTATGATGACGGCTTTAATGCCAATTGTGTGGGGGATGCATTTCAAATGCTTCAAACGCCTACCATATTATTCGAAGCAGGACATTTTTCAAATGACTACGAACGGGAAACCACACGTAGGTATATTTTTATGGCCCTTCAAGAGGCGCTAAGGGTGCTGATGGAAGAGCAGCTTCAAGAATTTCTTCTTGATGATTACCTTAAGATTCCTGAGAATCAAAAAATGTATTGCGATGTACTCGTGGTAAATGCACATATTTTGGATCCCAGCTTAGCCGCAGGAGCGGAAGTAGCAATCCTATATCAGGAAAAATTAGAGAAGGAACAGATTGTCTTTGTGCCAACAGTGCAGGAAGTAGTGCCAAGAGCAACAGCTATTTTTGGCCATGAAACCAAAGATGCTAGTGTCACGCTGGATAAGCAATGGATGGATGATAAAGGAATCTCATCACTTTTTTAAGGAAATTTTATTCCTTTTTATCTTTCATATTGGGCTTAATGTTACATTTTATTTAAAAAAAATGGAGATTCTTTACATTTAATTTTATAATGTTTTAATTTTGTCAAAAAATAAGCAACCATGGGTAAAGTTAAATTGGACGAAATAGACCACCAGATTCTTGATATGTTGATTGATAACACAAGGACGCCTTTTACGGACATTGCCAAAAAGCTATTGATTTCTGCAGGCACGGTTCACGTTCGTGTAAAGAAGATGGAGGAAGCAGGTATCATAAAGGGTTCTTCCCTTACGTTGGACTATGTAAAGCTTGGGTACGCATTTATAGCCTACGTGGGTATATTTTTAGAAAAAACTCATCAAACGAAATTCGTACTAGAGCGCTTAAATCAAATTCCAAATGTGACCATAGCACATATCACAACGGGTAAATTCAATATTTTCTGTAAAATTAGAGCTAAGGATACTACGCATGCAAAAAACATCATTTTTGAAATAGATGATATTGACGGCATCAGCAGAACGGAAACAATGATATCGTTAGAAGAAAGCTTCAATGATAAAAAGCGTTTGATGCATACCATCTTCAACGAACTTTAATTTATAGATTAAAGAAAATACCAAGCTCAATTGTGCCAATGCAGTTGGGCTTTTTTACTGGTTTAAAAACAACTTAAGAATTATGCGATTATCTGAACTAGGACAAAACGAATTCAATCATTTTTACGCAACGTATTTAAACATGGTGGGAGAGGAAACGCTTCTAGAAGCCTTGGAAAAAAGTAAGGATTGGTTCGTTGACTATACGTCGGGAAGGTCTTTAGAACAACTTGGGCATAGCTACGGTCCGGATAAGTGGACAGTTGCCGAAGTGTTGTTACATATTATAGATACGGAACGCATTTTTCAATATCGTGCATTTCGTTTTTCTAGAAATGATAAAACGGCCTTACCAGGATTTGATCACGATAGTTATGTAAAGGAATCCGAAAGTGAAAATCGTACGAAAGCAGCGATTATCGCAGAATTTTTAGCTGTCCGAGAGGCAACACTTACCTTGTTTAGGTCCTTAACAAAAGAACAGGTAAAGCGCATTGGCACTGCGAGCGATATGCCGTGGAGCGTTGCTGCATTGGGCTTTGTGATCAGTGGTCACCTAAAGCATCACGCTAAGATTCTAGAGGAAAGATATAGCTGATCAATCCAAATCTGAATAGTCCTCAAGCTCCTGTTCGTGGTCCAATTCAAGCTCTTGTGTCATGTCTTCACTAGCCATTACTTGCTCTGGAGTTTTTGATAGTAGTTCTTTTTCGATGTTCTCCTCAAAATTCGCAATGAAATTGGATAGGCTCTTGCTGATTTTTACCAAATACAAGGTTTCTTCGGTTCGCAGTTCTACAGCTTCTATAAGCTCTCCGTTGATGTTCTTAAAACTGATGATGTCCTCATCACCATAGCCATATGGATATTTGTCAATTAAAAGGCTAGCGAGTTGGTGGTCTAACTTTTTGTAGTCGATTAAACGTCTTGTCATAACTAGAATAATTTAATTATTGGTTGGTTAATTACCTATAACTAAGCTAGTTGTTTTACTTACGTCTTTGTACAAAGAGTTGTGAAATGCAATTTTTAGTAGGTGAAGGTTTTATTGTGTGTAGTAAGCGAATGATTCGCGCACTACTTCCGAAGGTACAATCACATCTATTTGAGCTTCGCCAATACGCTTGAGCAAGACAAATTTAATTTTACCATGTGAATTTTTCTTATCATACTTCATAAGTTCCACGATCTGGTCGATGTCTTCCTCCGAGAATGCAACTGGGTCATAATAGCTTAGAAATGTAGCTTTTATATCTTCTAGGGCATTGAGGGAAAGCCCAGTGAGCTTATGGGAAAGGTAGCCTTCCAAAATCATTCCAACAGCGATTGCTTCCCCATGAAGTAAGGTCTCCATTTCTTTGTGTTCTAAGCGATATGATTCTACTGCGTGCCCTAGGGTGTGACCAAAATTCAAAATTTTACGCAGTCCTTGTTCTGTGGGATCTTCTAAAACCACCTTGTTCTTTATCAA
>CBDUKC010000330.1:0-3007 GCA_965367705.1 uncultured Maribacter sp.
TGGTTGGTTTTTGATTTCGAAGAAAAGCTTGGGGTGGTTCCCAAGCTTTTTGTTTTAATAATTGATGTGAATTATCTATTTAGCCTAACCATAATTATAGATGCACTTATGCTCCTTTTAAATGATGCACTGTAACAAAAGAGTGCCAATAGATTTCTTTTGAGGTATTTTAAGACCGGTCTCCTATACACGAATTATATAAACGTCATTTTTTTTAGTTTCTTCAAGGTTCTTTCCATTTTCTTTACCTATAGATAAGTGCTATCTACCGTACGGAATAGATGATCTAACAAGCGTTGCTCAAACATACGAGGGAAGTTCATGACTTTTGTCGAGTATTGAGAAATTAATTCAATTTTTTGTAGGAAAATACGTTATAAAAAATCAAACCATAGTTATTATGTTCCAAAGAAGCCAGCTTTTATTTAGTCTTTTATTTGTCCTATTTTTCAATTCGTGTATTAAAGAATCATTTGATGATACTTTAGGTGGAAGTAATTCGAATGATGTTGAAGAAGAGTTAATGGATAACGGATTGTTAGAGTTAACAAGTCTTGTTATACCCGAAAACTTTGACTTTGCCACACAGCAGCAGGTAACTGTTTCTATTAGGGACACAAGATCTAATGTAAGATACGATGTTTACGCATACAATGATGAATTGATAGAAGGTGAAATCGTAAGCTATGAAAATCAAGAGGGTCAAATGATAACAGGACCTGAATACCGAACGGATATACTCAATCAACTACTGTTTTCTGGTGTGGTGGTTAATGGAATATTAGAACACCAAATTGTTTTGCCTACCTATTACACGCAACTATATATTAGAAGTAAAACGAATAACACGTATAGTTCAGAAACGATTGAAATTATGCAAGGTATTGCCAATTTTGCCTATACTGGAGCAATCAGTACGTCGGGTAAAGCCGGTGTATTAGATTATTTGTATTGTGTTAACGGAAATGCAGAACTTTTTCAAGTAGATCCATTAGATGGCACCTATACAGCGATTTCTGAGATGCCAATGGGAAGTTATACGGCGGCTATAGATCAAGAAAACAGGTTGCTTTATAGCATAGGTAAAAGTAGTCCCTATCCCTTAATGAAGTATTCTATTACAGATAATGCTTGGGAAACCGTAGGTAATCTAGGTATGGGAGGTCCTCGTTTGGATTATAATAACGCAGATGGACTCTTGTACTTTGCAAATAGAGATATAATGTATACGATAGATCCCTTAAACGCTAAAATATTGTCGAGTTGGAAAATCGTTGGTTTGGATAATAAAGGGGGCGGAGATTTAGCATTTAGTGAAGAAGGGGTTTTGTTTATGTGTACCTTTTCTGGGCTCTATAAACTTGTTTTAGGAATAGATGGTGATTATTTAGCAGATAGAATAAGTGCCGACGATTTACCATTCAATCCAACGTCCATGACTTTTGATTCCAATCAAGAGTTATGGTTGGCAAATAATGCCTCTAGTTCCGATTTAATCATAATGGATACAGAAACAGGTGGTTGGGAATATAAGTATGGTACAAGCGCTAATAACGATACCGAAATTGGCCGTACTATTAACGACCTTACAACCTTTAGGGTTTTTGATGAAAACCAAGAACTTAAAGATAGTGATGGCGATGGTATTTTTGATGGCGATGACCAATTTCCAAAAGATGCCGACAAAGCGTTTGAGGTATTTACACCAAGTAAATATGGCTTTGGTACTGTTGCTTTTGAAGATTTATGGCCTTTTTCAGGAGATTATGATTTTAATGATGTAGCTGTTAATTATAAGATAATAGCCGTGCAGAACGCTGCGAACGAAGTTGTTCAGGTAGACTTTAATATCAATGTGAAATCCAACGGTGCTAGTTTTGTAAATGCACTCGCCGTTGAGTTTGAGAATTTAAAACCTTCTCAAATAGAATGGGTCCAGGGTCAGGTTCTAAGTCAGGGTTATATCAAGTTGAATGATAATGGTACCGAGGCCGATCAAGAAAATGCGGTAGTTGTTTTTTACGATAATAATAACCAAGTTTTAAATCAACCGATTACCATTTCCGTCAAACTAACCCAACCTATTTCAACTAAGGAACTAGGAGCAGCTCCGTTTAATCCGTTTATTATCATAAATAGAAAACGAGAGAAAGAAATTCATTTACCATTTGGGCACACCACCTCTTTAGGAAAGAACGAAATAGAAGTTGATGGGATACATAAGGATACAAACGGTGACTACGTTACTGAACAAGGATTGCCTTGGGCCATCAATATTGTACATGATTTTAAAGTGCCTAGAGAAAAGGTTCAAGTGAATAAAGCGTATAATTTTTTCGCAGCTTGGGCCACTTCTGGTGGAAAGTCCAATGCAGATTGGTACAAGGACGGTAAGGGCAATAGAAACTTGGACTTGTTAATAGAATAAGCAAGTACCTTAGGATGTTGTTTTAAAACCTGATAACCCCGACGAACTCATATGGAAGTAAACCAATAAAGAAGGAATACTTTCCGTCTTTAATTGGTTTCATTAGTCTAGCTTCTTATTTTACCTTATAATCCAAACGCATGGTAATAGATGCTGTTTTCTTTTTAGAGTCCGTGTTAAATGATCCTCCCCAAGAATAATCCTCTCCCGAGTTTTGTCCGGTAATCTGGAATACACCCATTTTTGCGGAAATAAGATCACCTAAAGTGCTGCCTGAATTTTCTGCTATTTTCTCCGCTCTTATCCTAGCATCTTCTGTTGCTTTTGAAATCATTTCTATTTTTAGATCAGCAAGTTGGGTATAATAATATCGGGGTTGATAGGAGTTAAACTGCACTCCTTTATTTAATAATTCTGTAATTTCCCGTGCAACACCTTCTATAACGGCAACATCCTGTGATTCTATCTTAACGTTTTGAGTCAATTGATAGCCTCTAAATATACTACCAACGTAATTACCGCTTTCATATTTGTTATCTCGTTGTTCAATGGTTTGTACGCTATTGAAAATTATATTTT
>CBDUKC010000331.1:0-2999 GCA_965367705.1 uncultured Maribacter sp.
TTTTGGAAAAATGCCCTCTTGAGCGGGGATAAACGAAATTATCTGGCCACCATGGAGAACCCACTAGAAAATGGGGTTATCGAATTCCCAAATCCTAATGATCAAGGCGCTTGGAGCAAAAAATATAGTGACCGACTCAAAGCCGCCGAAAAATTCATACATAGCACGGATAGTATTTCTAAAAAAATAGAGGTGATGCAATCAAAAGCCGTTCGAAACTCCTATACCCTTGAAGTTTATGAGCAAGTGAACATTATGGCCGGCTTTGCACCAAAACTCCTGTTGGCTTTAAGGGATTATGATAATGCAGCCACCCCTAACGAAAAATTAGAGACTATAAAACACCTCAACGGACTGCAAGATGAATTTGCCACACTTCGCAAGACCTTTGAGTCCGTCTATGCCAAAACCCGTATTCTTGAAAAACCAGAAAACTATATTTTAGACCAAGACCATCACGTGCATCTGGCCAACCAGTCCTTGAATTTCGATTGGCAATTTAAAGCCGAAACGCTCTTCTTTGAAAAACTGGGCAAAGAAATGAAGAACGCTGTTTATTTAGAAAATGCAGATGAATTAAGTAAGTAGTTGATGTTGGGCATGGGAGCATAAAAAGTAATTGCTGTTTCTGTTTTCGACACCACAATCCTATTAGGCATATCCATTTCAAAGGGTAGCTTTTTGAATCCTTAGCTACAAGAATGCCCACTTCTAAGGTAATGGCTAAAAAAGGATGGTGTTACACCTTAAAGTAAATCTTTCGTTTGTCAAGAAAATATGTAACCCACCAT
Source organism: uncultured Maribacter sp. (assembly GCA_965367705.1). Lineage (GTDB taxonomy): Bacteria > Bacteroidota > Bacteroidia > Flavobacteriales > Flavobacteriaceae > Maribacter. Next base: position 792 of record CBDUKC010000331.1, read on the forward strand.
AAAAAGAGGAGTATTATTAGGGCTTGTATCAGTAATATCCAGTTTTTATAATTAACGAAGGCTTCAAACAAACCAGTATTCCACAACAAGTCAAACTCCCGGAACAGCAAATGACCAAAGGTTTCTGAAAACAGATAAATAAAGATAGAGTTGGTACCTACTACAGAGAAAATCTTCAGCCAATTTTTCTTATATCCTTTAATATCTATAGCCCAATAAAATAATGCTAAGGTCAAGATACTAATGCCGCCAGAAGCCAAGGTAAACGAAGTAGTTGCGATTCGTTTTACGATAGGTGTTATCTGCACCCAGTCCATCGCAAAGCCTAAAATCGTAATGCCAGTTCCCCACATTAAGAATAATTTTATGTTTTGGATATCGGTGTTTTTGGTTAGTAAGAGTTGGCCACAAACAACCCCCCAAATGGTATGGGCCGCAGTTGGAATAAAATTTACAAACACCCAATAACCTTCATTTGTTTTCCCCATGGTAAGCATATCAAACCAAGCCCCAAAACTCTCATGGTTCTGCATATAAGGAGCTTCCGGATTATAGCATCTATATAATAACTCTGTCAAGATCAACAGACCAACGGATATCCCTATTTGAAAACCATGTGAACGGTGCATTATGGAATAAGCAATTAAAATGGTGAAAGCTAATTGAGTAAGAACGTTCCATAACTCCCAAACAGGACCAAGATTATATACGCAATGTAAGAGTACCCCAAAAGAAAATAATAAAAAACAACGCCTTAAAATATGCTCGGTTGCTGCTCTTCGACTTCCTGTTGCCAAACGCTTTCGTAAGGAAAAAGGCATGGCCACTCCAACGATGAACATGAAAAAAGGCTGTATCATGTCCCAAAAACGTAATCCATTCCAAGGATGGTGTTGCAACTGAAGAGCAAGGCTATGTGCTGGCGTTCCATCTGTAATGTTGGCTATACTTTCATGCACCCCTGCAGCTTCTGCAATCAACAAAAACATAACTACCCCACGGAATACATCTAACGAAAAAAGTCGTTTGGAAACACTTTTGGAAGACTGTTCCATATGATATTGGTTAGCTAATTTTACTAGCCCAAAGTACGTTTATTTTTCATTTACACATCCCATTTAAAATATTATAGTTTCACCTTCATTGTCTGATTGTCAAAACATTGTAGAACATTCTCTAAGCAAAGACGACGGCACTTGACAATAACAAATAGAAAACAAAGTGTCTGAACACGCTGCCTTCATATGAGAAAACAGTACGTTTTTGTAATAGAAATCCTTCGCTCATTCGAGGTTAGCTTAGAAATACAATCCTTAGCAATCCTTTCGCGAGGATTACGGATCGTTGACCAAAAAAATGATTACTTTGGAGAGTTGGATTGGTTTAAACAAAAAAATAAGAAGCTAATAGATTATTTATGCAAAACCATTTGATTCTAAATCTATTGTGTGTGCTGTGGCTTTCCAATTCATCAGCCCAAGAAAGTGAAACCTACGTTTGGCACGACCCGTTAGAAATCCTGAATAAAATAGACGGCCAAGGCTGGTCAAATATGAGCTATAACAGATTTCCAGATACTGCAGAAAACCTAGTACGAAAACCGGTATGGGGACTTTCCAGACATGCAGCTGGACTTTCCATTCGATTTATCAGCGATGCAGACAACATTCAAATTAAATATGAGGTTAACGGCAATATAGCCATGAATCACATGCCTGCAACAGGGGTAAGTGGGGTTGATCTTTATGGGAAGAGCGCCAAGGGAAAATGGTTATGGTATAGAGGACTCCATACTTTTGGAGACACCATTACATCAAAATATAAGACACAGAACAATCAGAAAACAAATAGGGAGTATCAACTCTATCTTCCTCTATACAATAATTGTAAAAAGCTAAAAGTGGGTATTCCAAAGGAGAGTGGTATTACCTTTCTTCCGCAACGAGAAGAAAAACCAATTGTAGTATATGGCACTTCTATTGCACAAGGAGCCTGTGCTTCTAGACCAGGTATGGCTTGGACAAATATTCTGGGCAGAACGTTAGATTATCCAATTGTAAACTTAGGCTTTTCAGGCAATGGTCGCTTAGAACCCGAAGTACTAGCATTAGTGACCGATATAGCGGCTGATATCTATGTTTTGGATTGCCTGCCAAATTTGAGTCCAAATAAGACAAATACTGAAACAGAAATCAAAAAACGGCTGCG
>CBDUKC010000332.1:0-2964 GCA_965367705.1 uncultured Maribacter sp.
TGGATGCATACGTCAACCTATACCGATGTCATGGATGAATTCAAAGAGAACATTACCACGCTAGACGATAAACTATTGTATCAATATGGAGAAGAATTACGAGCGGTTGAAGTCTCTGAAATCACTTTAAAATATAAAGACGAAGACGGAATCAAGGAAAAAGTATATCCTGCTTATCGCACACATCATGGACCAATCACACATATGGAGGATGGGAAGTGGACTGCCTCTGCCATGATGTGGGAACCTGTAAAGGCCTTAGAGCAGTCTTTTGTACGAACTAAAAAAGAGGGTTACAAAGGGTTTCGAGAGATGATGGATATTCGAACGAATTCTAGTAACAATACGGTCTATGCGGATGCAGAGGGAAACATAGCTTATTTTCATGGGAATTTTGTTCCTAAGCGCGATGTTAGCTTCGACTATTCCCAACCGGTTGATGGTTGGAACCCTAAGACTGACTGGCAAGGTTTACATACTGTTGATGAAAATATCTTGGTCTTGAACCCTGAAAACGGATGGATTCAAAACTGTAATTCCACACCGTATACAGCTGCGTTGGAATTTAGTCCAAAGAAAGAAGATTACCCCTATTACATGTCCAAAGATCAGGAGAACTTTAGAGGCGTTCATGCCATTGGATTGTTAAAGGATGGAAAAGACTATACCTTGGATAGATTAATCCAATTGGCACATGATCCTTATCTCCCAGCGTTTGAGGCTTTGATTCCTGGATTGATAAATGCTTTTGATAAATCAAATAAAGTAAAAAAGCTAGGTGCACCTATGGAGCAGTTACGAAATTGGGATTTTAAAACGTCCAAAGAATCTGTTGCTATGACTTTAGCTCATTTTTATGGAACGCGGTATTACCAAAAAGGGAAATATCCTGAAGGGCTAAATGCTATGGAGCGTATTGAATATTGGGGTAGTCAACCTGGGGAACAACTTGAGATTTTTGAAGAAACAATTGACCAACTCACGGCAGATTTTGGCACATGGAATATGCCTTGGGGAGAAGTGAATAGGTATCAACGTTTAAATGGTGTTGTGCGTCAGCAATTTGATGATAGTAAACCAAGTGTTGCTGTAGGTTTTGCTTCGGGTACCTGGGGAGCTCTTGCAGCTTACGGAGCTCGCTATACCGCAGAAGGCGCTAAGAAATTATATGGAACTAGAGGAAATAGTTTTGTTGCCGCAGTAGAGTTTGGAGAAAAAGTAAAAGCAAAAACTATTTTGGCAGGTGGTCAAAGCGGTAAGCCAGAATCGCCCCATTTTGATGATCAGACCCAAAAATATCTTGATGTAGATTGGAAGGACGCCGCTTTTTACAAAGAGGATGTTTTAAAGCGGGCACAAGAAACATATATTCCAGGGAAGCGAAGTGAACCTTAGTCTTTAGTTACTATTAGGGTAGCCTTGGAGCCGCTAGACAATAACCATTTGTTGGAATAAAGTAAATTTCCTTTATCATCATAAATGTCTACCTGAGCGGTATTGGGTGCGGCTGAACCGTGGTTAAGTGCTTCGAATTCAATTTTATTGAATCCCGATTGTAAATCAACATTTATTCCCTTAAATCCTCCTGTCAACAAAAGATTATGTTCGACTACAACCTCATTTACCCAAATTTTTACGCGATCCCCATCTACATGCTCATGGTCTCTGCAAACGATTCCTATAAACTTGCCTTCACTTCTAACATCTCCCAAATACTGGTCTGGAAAATATTGGCCCGATCCTCCCAAACGTTCACCAGGGCCTATTCTAGGATTTATTTTTAGGCCTGCACCCGCTTGCACTAATTCCTCGTCTGGCAGCATTTTTATTGGATTCGGTTTATTGAAATCCAAAGACACTGGTTCCTTGATTAAAGACGGAAAGTTTAATGATGGATTTTTTTTTGTAGTGCCTAACGGGTCTTCTGTCTTTAAGGCCTCAATCTTTAAGGGTTTTTGTGCAGGTAGGTCTGTCTGTGCTAAAGCGTTTGCGCCAAACAGTAGGCAACATAAGAATAATATAGTAGTGTAGTTGTTCATTAGCCTTGAAAATTCAAATAAAGATAACAAATACCCTGCCACAGGGACTTAAGGGCTTGTTAAATTGTTAAATTTTCCACTATGGTATTAGTAATCAATTGATGGCCGTTCTTATTTGGATGAATAGGGTCATCTGAATAGCAGTTATCTTTATAACGTAGCAAAGGGCTTTGTATATCTACTGTTAATAATAAGGTCTCGTGCGTTATAGTTTCAATAATAGCTTTGAATTCTTGAAGCACTTCTTCTTGATAATTATGATACGGATTTTTATAACCAAAATCGTTTTGCGCCTTCGTTTCAGAGTTGCCACTATCCTCTAAAACCAAAGGTGGCGGTGTTAGGAGCACCGCTTTTAGCTCTCTTTGCTTTATCTTTTCTAGAAAAGAATAGACCCCTATGGTGTACCGCTCAAATAGTTCTTGTGAAGGTTTTCCATAGATGCCGCAGTTAATGCCGTAGCAAAAAAGGACAAGATCAACTTTAATAGTATCCAACAACCCATCCAATCGTTCAAAAAGATATGGCCTAGGTCCGGGATGGTCTTTTTCCGTTAGCCCGGTAATGGTTTCGCTACTCTTCCCCCAATTCAAAAATGTAAGCTCCAGTGCAGGATGGTTCGTATCTACGTAATCCTGTAACATCTGAACGTACCCACCTTTGGCAGCGGTAATACTATCGCCCAAACAAGCTATAGTATCCCCTTTCTTAAGTTTAATTCTATTCGTGTCCCTACAATCCCAAAGCAAAATACTTAATGCTGTAAGTGATGTGGATTGTATAAACGATCTTCTTTTCATTCCCAAGTATCGATTAAAAAACGAATGAAATTCTGATGCATGATATTTGTTATGTCCTCAGCAGTATACCCTCTCTTTTTCAGCAGATCAGGTATCTTTTGTAAATCGGCTATGGTATCTATATC
>CBDUKC010000333.1:0-2923 GCA_965367705.1 uncultured Maribacter sp.
GCCGATGTAATACTTAAAGGAACCCGTGTTGATGGGATTTACACCTCTGACCCAGAAAAAGACAAAAGCGCCACAAAATTCGACACGATATCCTTTCAAGATGTCCTCAAAAAAGGATTAAAAGTTATGGATACCACAGCATTCACATTAAGCCAGGAAAATGAGCTGCCAATTGTTGTTTTTGATATGAATAAGAAAGGTAATTTACTTAAAATTGTAAATGGGGAACACATAGGTACTACAGTAAACATGTAGTTTTGGTATAGTTTATAATCATACTTTATAAAATTTTAATATGAACGAAGAAATAGATTTTATTTTGGATGCTGCAAAAGAAGGTATGGATGCAGCAATTTCACACCTAGAACGCGAATTTTTAAAAATACGAGCAGGTAAAGCTAGTCCAGCCATGTTGTCTTCAGTTTTGGTAGATTATTATGGCTCCCAAACACCTTTAGCACAGGTAGCTAATGTAAACACTCCAGATGGGCGTACCATTTCGGTTCAACCGTGGGAGAAAAACATGCTGCAAGAAATCGAAAAAGCAATCATGAATTCCAATCTAGGGTTTAACCCTATGAACAATGGAGACATGATTATCATAAATGTACCGCCTTTAACGGAAGAACGCCGTATTCAACTCACCAAACAAGCAAAAGCAGAAGCCGAACATGCCAAAGTTGGCGTAAGAAGTGCAAGGCAAGATGCCAATAAGGAAATTAAAGATACGGACGCCTCAGAAGATGTTCAAAAAAATGCAACCGCAGACATTCAAGAACTAACCGATACTTACGTTAAAAGAATTGATGATTTCTTAGGAATGAAAGAATCTGAAATCATGAAAGTATAATACAGCTAAACTCAGATATAAAAAACGGCCAAAACGGCCGTTTTTTATTTTTTACAAAGGAACTCGTGATTTTACATTCTTCAATCTAGGAACACGTAACCACATTAGTTACCTTTGCAACCTGCTAAAAACAGCTATGGTAGCAAAACTCACACAAGGATTTTGGGCAAAGACTGCAAGAATTATTCTTAGGAATAGGATTCTTATACTATTAGGCGTAGCAGGCGTTACCATTTTTTTGGGAATGCAATGGAAGAACATGCAATTCTCTAACTCTCCTGCAAACCTGCTGCCAGATGACCATCCTATTAATCAAGAGTACCGCTCATTTTTGAGTCAGTTTGGTGAAGAGGGCAACGCCGTTGTTTTTGCGGTTAGGGATAGTGCATTGTTCAATCCAGTAAATTTTAATCGCTGGAACAAATTTAGCAAACAGCTAGGAGCATTCCCCGAAGTTGATTTTGTACTCTCCACAGATAATCTACAAGAACTTGTAAAGGATAATGACAAACAGGAATTTGTCATGCAACCCTTAATAAAAAAGCAACCAGAAACATTACAAGAGGTAGACAGTATTGTACAATACCTCTTCAACAATCTTCCTTTTTACGATAATCTAATATACAATAAGAAGAGCAGGACGATACGCACCGTCATGTACATGGACAAGGACATCATAAATACAAGTGTTCGTAAGGATTTTGTACTAAAGGATATGATGCGTTTGGTAAATCGATTTGAGAAAGAAACTGGTTTGGACGTTCGCATTTCAGGAATGCCCTACGTACGCACTATGAATTCCCAGAACATCATAGACGAAATAGGGAAATTCATTCTAGCAGCCTTAGGGGTAACCTCGCTCATATTTTTCTTTTTCTTTAGAAGCGTGCGTGCCACGGTTATATCCATGTTCGTTGTAATCATTGGGGTAATGTGGGCTTTTGGTGTACTTGGCCTATTACAGTATGAAATCACAGTGCTTACCGCCCTGATTCCCCCGCTCATCATCGTCATCGGAATTCCAAATTGTATTTTTCTGATAAACAAATACCAACAAGAGGTAAAGAAACACGGGAATCAGGCACTTTCTTTACAACGTGTTATTTCTAAAATTGGGAATGCCACTTTAATGACGAATGTGACCACTGCCTCCGGGTTCGCGACATTTATCATTACAGATAGTAAATTATTAAAAGAGTTTGGCATTGTAGCATCAATCAATATTTTAGGAATTTTTATCCTATCCCTACTAATTATCCCTATTGTCTATAGTTTTATGTCGCTTCCTAAAACCAAGCACTTGAAACATTTAAATAAAAAATGGATCGATGCCTTTGTGAATTGGATGGAAGGTATTGTAAGAAAACGAAGAATATCGGTTTACATCACCTCCATAGCGCTGTTAGTACTTAGTATAATTGGAATTTATCAGATAGATATTTCCGGAAGTCCTATTGAGGACATGCCTAAGAATGCTGACTTTTTCAAGGATATCCGATTTTTTGAAGAGGAATTCGATGGTATTATGCCCGTTGAAATTGTTATTGACACCAAAAGTCCAAAAGGAGTTCTTAAACCTGCTACACTAAAACGCATAGACCGTCTTGGGCAAGTAGTAGATGAAATACCGGAGCTTTCGAAACCTGTTTCCGTTGTAAACTTGGTTAAATATTCCAAACAAGCCTTTTATAACGGTATCCCAAAATACTACCAGCTTCCCACGAGTCAAGAAAATACATTTATCATGGATGTTGCCCGAAAATCATCAGATGATGGCGACCTTCTTAAAAGTTTTGTAGACAGCACCGGACAAACTGCTAGAATGACCACTTTTATGCGTGATGTGAAAACCGAGCGCATGGAAGAAATTGAGCGGAGCTTAGTAGAGAACATAAGCAAAATATTCCCAAAGGAACGCTATACCGTGTACATGACAGGTAGTGCCCTTATATTTTTAAAAGGAACCAAATATCTCGTAAAAAACCTTATTATGTCCTTGGCCTTGGCCATTGGGCTTATAGCCCTATTCATGGCTTATCTGTTTCGCTCCTTTAGAATGATCATCATATCGTT
>CBDUKC010000334.1:0-2881 GCA_965367705.1 uncultured Maribacter sp.
CCAAAACAAAGGTTATATCCATTTGCCATATCGTTAACACCAATGGTATGATACTTCCCATTACCGAAATTACAAAAATGGCTCACGAACACGGAATTTTAGTTGCAGTTGATGGTGCACAAGGAGCTGGTATGGTGCAAACTAATTTGAAAGATATGGACTGTGATTTTTACACGGTAAGCGCTCATAAGTGGCTTTTTGCGCCAAAAGGTATCGGCATATTTTACGCAAAGAAGGAAGCTCAACCCCTTCTTACACCGCTAATAGTAGCCCGTGGTTATAAGGATAATAGCATTAGGCGTCTAGAAAATTACAATACTAGAAATCTTCCAGAACTTTTAGCACTGGGCGCAGCCATTGACTACCGAAATACCATTGGCGGGGAAGTAATTCATAACAGGACCTATGAATTAAAACAGTATTTCCTAGAGCAAATAAAAAACACGGAACGCATCGTCCTTAAAACACCCACCAATAACGAATTATCAGCAGGAATACAGGTGGTGGAAATAATAGGTAAAGAAGTGGAAGAGGTTAAAAACGAGCTTTTTGATGAGTATGGAATCGATTCCAGGCCTATGTCCAAATTTGGATTGAATGCCGTACGCTTATCCTTTGCTATTTTCATCACTAAAAAGGATATTGATATGCTGGTTGACGCCCTAAACAATATTGCAACAGGTTAGCATAGTCAAAAAATAGGCCCTCCTCGCTGTGCGGTATAGGTAGGTAATCCTTACATTTTCACTCCGTCATTTTGACCTACGATTATCAGCTCAAAAAATCAAAATAATTACTACCTTGAATAAAAATAGTTTACTATGTTACGCACCACGATAAGTTTATTTCTTTTTCTTTTAGTTTTTAGCTTTTCATCAGCACAAAATTCGGTTATCGGATTTAGCAGCGAGAGCGCTGCCGAACAATTAAAATTGGAATCGGCCTTCGAAAAGAGTTTAAATGCAACCAATTTAGACAATTGGATGCAACGCATGGCGGCAGAACCACATTGGGTCGGCACCAAGTTTGGTGAAGACAACGCAAAATGGATTCAAAAGCAATTTAAATCTTGGGGTTATGACGCCAAGATAGAAACCTATGATATCTTGTTTCCTTATCCTACAGAACGCGTTCTGGAACTTTTAGGTCCTACACCTTACAAAGCAAAACTTACAGCTGTTCCTGTAGACGGGGACCCATTTACTGCACAAGGCGATGCCTTACTCCCTAGTTATAACGCATTTTCGATAGATGGTGATGTTACCGCGGACCTAGTATTTGTCAACTACGGTATTCCAAAAGACTATGAAGAACTGGAAAAACTGGGTATTAGTGTAAAAGGGAAAATTGTAATCGCAAAATATCAAGGTTCTTGGCGCGGAATAAAACCGAAACTAGCTGCTGAAAATGGTGCCATTGGTTGTATTATTTATTCCGACCCGCAGGATGATGGATACGGACAAGGCGATGTATACCCCAAGGGAGCCTATAAGAACAAGACCGGCGTACAGCGAGGTTCGGTTATGGATATGCCTACCTACCCGGGCGATGTTTTAACTCCCGGCTACGGTGCTACAAAAGATGCCAAACGTTTGGACAGAAAAGATGCTCCTACAATAACAAAAATCCCAGTACTCCCTATTTCTTATGAAGACGCACAGCCTTTGTTGGAAGCTTTGGAAGGTCCGGTAGCGCCTGCATCTTGGCGCGGCGGATTACCCATCACCTATCACATTGGCCCAGGACCGGCAAAAGTGCGTTTGAAACTGGCTTTTGATTGGAAATTGGTGCCTGCACATAATGTAATTGCTACAATGAAGGGTACGGATTTTCCGGATCAATGGGTAATGCGCGGAAACCACCACGATGCCTGGGTGCATGGTGCAAATGATCCCGTTAGCGGAATGGTAGCCCTTATGGAAGAAGCAAGGGCAGTTGGGGAACTGGCAAAGAAAGGTCAAAAACCAAAACGTACTTTGGTCTATTGCGCTTGGGATGCAGAAGAGCCAGGTCTAATAGGATCTACAGAATGGGTAGAAGACCATAAAAAAGAACTGCAGCAAAAAGTAGTGGCCTACATCAATACCGATGGAAATGGCCGCGGGTTTCTTGGAGCTGGAGGTTCACACTCGCTTCAGGCCATGGTAAAAGAAGTTGCCGGCACGGTAAAAGACCCACAAACCGGGGTATCTGTAAAAGAACGGAGAATTGCAGCTCAAATGGTGAACGGTGGCGATGACGCCTTTAGTCTATATGCCCTTGGTTCCGGATCCGACTATACCCCGTTTATTCAACATGCCGGCATCGCATCTTTAAATTTAGGCTTCGGTGGAGAAAATGGCGGAGGGGAATATCATACCATTTACGATACCTATCCACACTACAAACGTTTTAAAGATCCAACCTTTGCCTATGGGGTTGCTTTGGCGAACACTGCAGGGAGAATCACCCTAAGGTTGGCCAATGCAGATGTACTCCCCTTCGATTTTAAGGAATGGTACACTACCGTTTCCGGTTATTGGGAAGAAATTAAAACAAATACCGACCAAATGCGAAAGGCAGTTGAAAAACATAACAAGCTTTTGAAATCCAATGCGTTTGCGTTAGCATCGGACCCACAAAAGGAATTCATCGCACCAAAAGCCATGAAAGAAGTTCCATACCTCAACTTTGCTCCCGTACAGAATGAACTAGCATCATTGAATTCTACCATAGAAATGCTTTCCCTAACCAATGGTTTGCAGGTTTCTAAAGTAAAACAAGCTGAATTGAATCAACAACTTATTAGTGCCGAGCGTATGCTAACCTCTGAACAGGGGTTGCCAAGAAGACCTTGGTTCAAACATCAAATCTATGCTCCCGGATTTTATACCGGTTATGG
>CBDUKC010000335.1:0-2873 GCA_965367705.1 uncultured Maribacter sp.
ATTATTTTTCAAATCTTCTCCAGCATCATAAACCATTTGCTCATTAGTTGGAAACGGTACTCGTGCTAATTGCAACAAGGAAAGCAATTCGTTATCTAATGCCCGTTTATCACCGTCATAATTAGCATAACTATGTTCGAAAACAAAATTACTAGCTAAGGGATATTGATTCAACTGTTGTTGCTTCCTTAGATCAATAAAATTTACAATACCAGTAACTTGTGCACTTTTAAACTGCGTAAATTGATAAAAATCAGCTCGGACTGTTTTAAAGTTGTCCGTCTTAATCTTGTTGCCAAGACTATCCTTTACAATATTACCTCGTACATCTTTAACATAGGTAAAACCGTCTTTGACCTGTCTTTCCTTTATGATTTGCTTCTCATTAATTTGTTCAGGAGAAATGTTAATATCTTGAAAAGAGACCTCCATTTGATAATCGTACTCTAAGTTATCTAACTTATTGGTGTGATATTCCGTCCAAAGATTGTTTAATCCATAGGTATTAAAGTTTAATAGTTCTTCTTCCAACCGCACAGGAATTACCTTATCTGTATTGTTGAAAATTTCCACTATAACATAGTCCAAACCTTTTTGGTATGCTTCATCTGTTCTTTGTCTTACATCTTTATAATCTGGACTAATTTCTTGCAAATAGGTCAAATCATCATAAGCTTGTCTAAAATCTGTTTTAGTTATGCCACCTTCCAGCAGACCCATTGCGTTTGTATATAAATAATTTGATAATTTTTCTTTAGACGCTATAATCTGGGCATCATAGTTTTTGAAACTGAACTGAGCCTTTCTATTTTCATCCGTAATCCGCAGCGGTAATAATGGACGTATTTGTTGCTGTACAGACTTTAAACGCTCATACGTTTTAAAGATAGTTTCGTAGTTCGCAGGATTACCTTCTTTCTTAAGAAAATTGATGTGCTGTATTTCACGCTCCATATTCTTTTGGTAGGCATCTTCCAACATGACGATGAAAGGTTGGTTGCTTTTTTTAGCTTTATTTTCAGCTATGTTTGCTATTGCCTTATTTATTGCTGTCCAGTAATTACCAGAATTCAATGCTTCTTGAGTCCTTTTAACCCCACTACAGGAAAACAGGACAACCAGGGTACCGTAAAGTAGAATTTTTTTCATGACTTTATCTTTTATTGTTTGTATGGTTATTTCAATCTCTATGCCACAAAGACATAAGACGATAACGCAAAAGATGCTTAATTAGTGTAAGCACTGTGTTTATATGCAGTAGGGAAGCATTTAAATCCCTTGTTTTTTAATTTTTGGTTTATTTGGATTGTTAACTATTTAGTGATAAAAACTATGATTTATCAACTAAATATTCCATAAAAAATCACGGGCTATTCGTATTTTTACTTCCTAAATTAAATTAAGAGAAGATATGCAAAGGGATAACCGCATTTTTGAATTAATCGAAGAAGAGAAACAACGCCAAATTAATGGTATAGAGTTAATAGCTTCGGAAAATTTTACGAGTCCTCAGGTAATGGAAGCCTCTGGTTCGGTATTGACTAATAAATATGCGGAAGGATACCCAGGTAAGCGTTACTATGGTGGATGTGAAGTTGTTGATAAAGTAGAGCAATTAGCTATAGATAGGGCCAAGGAACTTTTTGGTGCCGCGTATGCCAACGTACAACCGCATTCAGGATCCCAAGCAAATGCTTCTGTTTTTCATGCTTGTTTACAACCTGGCGATACCATACTAGGCTTTGATCTTTCCCACGGCGGTCACCTTACGCATGGTTCCCCTGTGAACTTTTCAGGTAGGCTTTACAACCCTGTATTTTATGGTGTAGAAAAGGAGACGGGCCTACTTAATTATGATAAAATTCAAGAAATAGCTTTAGAAGCACGCCCGAAACTAATTATAGCAGGTGCCTCTGCCTATTCTAGGGATATGGATTTTAAACGTTTTCGTGAGATTGCAGATAGCGTGGATGCCTTATTGTTAGCTGATATTTCACATCCTTCCGGTTTGATTGCAAAAGGAATATTGAACAATCCTGTTCCGCATTGTCATATTATAACAACAACGACACATAAAACCTTGCGAGGACCACGTGGTGGGCTTATCTTAATGGGAGAAGATTTTGATAACCCGTTCGGGATTACGTTGAAAAACGGAAAACTACGTAAAATGTCAGCGTTGCTGGATTTAGCTGTTTTCCCAGGAAACCAAGGAGGGCCTTTAGAACATATTATTGCAGCAAAAGCAATTGCCTTTGGGGAAGCGTTAACCGAAGAGTTTTCTGATTATATGTGGCAAGTAAAGAAAAATGCGGACGCAATGGCCAAAGCTTTTGTTGATTTAGGGTACAACATTATTTCTGGAGGAACGGACAACCACATGATGCTAATCGACCTAAGAAATAAAAATATTTCTGGTAAAGATGCAGAAAAAGCATTAGTGCTTGCTGATATTACTGCAAATAAAAATATGGTACCTTTTGACGATAAGTCTCCGTTTGTAACTTCCGGAATACGTTTTGGAACAGCGGCCATTACCACTAGAGGGCTTCTCGAAGAAGACATGAAAACCATTGTGAACCTTATAGACAAAGTAATCAATAATCCTGAAGACGAGACTATTCTTCTTGCGGTCAAATCAGAAGTAAACACAATGATGAGGACTAGACCAATTTTTACTGGAAGTCCTATAAAAGCGTAACTGTAGTAGCTTTTAGCCTATTTTGTTTTAGATATAAATATCGAGATTAGCAGGAATGTACGTATACCTGTTTACATCATAAATGAGTGCATCTTCTTGCGATTCTAAATAAACACCCCAGAATTCAAAATAACTCTTGGGTGTTTTTTGGCTAATTCCAGATAGGTTACTC
>CBDUKC010000336.1:0-2869 GCA_965367705.1 uncultured Maribacter sp.
TGCGTGACAGGCAGGTATTCTAACCAACTGAACTACCAGACCGTGGCGTTTAGCGTGTGCAAATATATGGTGTTTATTCAATTGCACAAACATTTTCTTTTAAAATATTGATAACATTAAAGAAATTTATTTCGCTCCGTTAGAAATGTATTCAGAATCGTAGAAAAATCACCTTTAATGTCGATATCTATATAATTGATTCTATACTGGGCACATTTTAGCTTTATATCTGCTATATAGTTATGTAGCCCTTTGGTATACGCCTCTTTAATATTCTCCGCATATACATCTAAATACTCACCCGTTTCCACATCTATATAGCGTTTAGGGGTATTGTCGAAATTAAAATTAACCTCGTGTTCTTTATCGAGTAAATGAAAAAGTACAACTTCGTGTTTGTTGTATTTTAAATGCCTTAGGGCATCGAAAAGTTCTTCGTCTGATTTTTGGGTTTGGAACATATCCGTAAAAAGAAAGATAAGGCTCCGTCTTTTTATTTTTTCAGCAATCTGGTGCAGGTAGGTATAGGTTGCCGTTTCTTTTGTTGGTTGTGTATCTAGGCTTACTTCGTTCAGTTTGGCCAATAGCATTTGAAAATGACGTTCACTACCTTTTTCAGGAGCGTAGTAGTTGTATGTATCGGAGTAGATACTTAATCCTACGGCGTCACGTTGTTTTTTTAACACGTTCATGAGGGCAGCGATGGCTAGCACCCCAAAGCCTATCTTGTTTAAATTGTCTACACCTAGTTCCTTCACTTGAGGGTAGTACATAGAAGCGGAATTGTCTAAGATCATATGGCATCTTAGATTGGTTTCCTCTTCGTAACGTTTGGTGTAGAGTTTGTCTGTTTTAGCAAATAGTTTCCAATCTATGTGTTTGGTGCTTTCTCCGTTATTATAGATCTTATGCTCTGCAAATTCTGCCGAAAATCCATGAAAGGGACTTTTGTGAATACCACTAATGAATCCTTCTACGACTTGTTTTGCCAGCAGTTCTAAATTCTGAAATAGGGAGGCTCTATTTAATTCCGATTGTATGTTCACAATTTTAAAGATAAGAAAAGGCTGGTGCTACACAAAGAAGCGTCATTTAAGTTTGTACATAAAAAAGAGCCGGTTGTGCCGGCTCTTTTTTACTATTCAAGTATTTTGTGTTTGAATTTAAAGACTATAATAGTGCGTCGATTGCATCTGTATAGACTTTCTTAGGTGAAACACCTACTTGTCTACTTACAATTTCACCACCTTTAAATACCAATACAGTAGGGATATTACGTACCCCGTATTTAGCAGCAAATTCTTGGTTTGCATCTACATCAACCTTGCCTACTACAGCTTTACCTTCATATTCGGTACTTACTTCGTCGATGATAGGTCCTACCATTCTACAAGGTCCACACCAAGCTGCCCAGAAATCTACTACTACAGGTTTATCGCTTTTTAAAACTACTTCGTCAAAAGTAGCATCCGTTATCTCTAATGCCATTTTAATTTACTTTTATTGATTACACAAAGTTAGTCAATTAATTTAGTTGTTCCTTACCGGCTTTATATATGTTTTGATTATTAGGGTATTGGCACAGTCTATAGGGTTAGGCTGTTTTTTCGACACTCATAAAAGTCCCTGAATGTAGGATGAGCTTAAAAGATTGATTGCTAATAAAACGGTACCTAACTTTT
Source organism: uncultured Maribacter sp. (assembly GCA_965367705.1). Taxonomy (GTDB): domain Bacteria; phylum Bacteroidota; class Bacteroidia; order Flavobacteriales; family Flavobacteriaceae; genus Maribacter. The sequence continues at coordinate 1,683 of CBDUKC010000336.1, forward strand.
ATTGCTGATTCAAAAATTGTGATGTAAGCTGAATTGTAACTGTCCTTTACCCCAGTTAACTGTTTTTTGGTTCATCCATCCTAGTTGCACCCGCACTTTGGATGACAGTACATAACCAAGTCCCATATACGTTCTGTTTCGATCAAAAAGTTCTGTTGTCCTACCGTTACCGATATCTGTTTGACCGTTGATAAATAGTTCATTGTATATCGCCAAGTATAGGGCGTCTTTTTCTAGGGATGTTTTATTGAATGGGACGTTAAAGAAGAGCATATAACGGTAGCGCGTTCTAAAATCTTGGTCTTCTACAAAGCGTTGCTCGAACCTAAAACGATGGGTCAACAAGTAACGTTTTCCCAATTTCTGAGGAATCAGAGCTTCTTGATAGATTCTATTTTCTCCAGAGGTATCGCTAATCTCGCCTGGTATCCCAGAAGTAATGTTTGCATATCCTAGTGTGAAGAGAATGTTGGCTTCTTTTGGTCTATAGGTAAGGCCACTACGTAGCAGTAATTGTTCCATGTCGCCAACTCCGGCCCAATCTCGATATTGGAAATCACCTTGAATTCCCCATTGGCTGTCCTTAAACTGCATATTATAAAAGTACATGTACCATGCTCCTGTTTGTGCCTCATCCACTTGTGCTGTAGATTTGCTAGTACTACAAAGAATAACTAAAAGGAGTAAGAGTCTTTTCATTGCAAATTTATTTGAGTCAAATATAATCAATAAGTTGTGCTAGCTTAAAAGTTTGGGATACGTTTACGGTATATTAGGAAAGCTAGTATAATTGACTAAAATTCATAATTCTCCATTGTTTCCTGCTTAAAATAGGCTACCCATTTAACCTTTCAGGTAATTAGACAAATCATAGTTGATTTCAAAAGGCAAATACTGTTTATTTGCTGCTTATTAGCTAGGAATCTATTTTGAGAGGGGCTAGCATAGATCAGTTATAACAATAGACCTGGTCACCTTGGTGCTTAATGCTTGTAATTATGTAGGTTCAGTGTTGAAATACAGCAAGGTCCTAAATGGTAAATTTAATCTTAAAAAAGATATGTGTTCCGTATCACAAGTTGTAATACTGGAGTATTAATTTAATTTAAAATGTACCTGCTGTTTTTCCAGTTCCTGCAGCAATTCACTACTTATTTGCACTTTTTGTTTTCTGCTGGAGAGATTTA
>CBDUKC010000337.1:0-2866 GCA_965367705.1 uncultured Maribacter sp.
CAATGCATTTGATGGAACTGCCAACGAAAAAACCAAAATGGGTGCCAATGAGCTACCTAGCGGCACCTACTTCTTTAATATTGAAGTATCTGGGGAGCATAACCTTAAAAAACTACGGGGCTATTTAGTCTTAAAGCGATAATATAATGAATCAATTACAAAACTATATCGCTATCGTAGCGCTCATTCTGGTTGTGCAATTTGGGCATCAAAACCTTAATGCACAGCAAACTCCAACCTTTGGGGAATATAATTTTAATCCCTATCTAATCAACACTGCATACGCAGGTCTTGCTCCAAGTACGGAGCTTACTTTAAACAATTCAGGTTTTTTCAACAGTATAGAAGGCAGTCCTAGAAGTTTCGCACTTAGTATACATAGCCCGTTCAACCGTGGTAAAGTAGGACTTGGTGCTGGATTCATCCGTGACGAAATCGGAGTGACCACATCTACCAGTGCATTTGCAACCTACTCCTATAAAATTTTCTTTGATACGAAGAACGATAGGCCCTATTGGCAGATTTATACGCCAAATTCCTTATCCTTTTCCATCTCACCTGGTGTGCAGCAATACCAAGATAATTTATTGGAACTTGGGATTGTAGGAGACCCTAACTTTGCAGCAAATATAGATGCTACCATCCCTACGGTCGGTGTGGGCATATTACTGAACTTGGCAAACTTCTATGTGGGACTTTCTTCCCCTAACGTACTTGGGGATGCCCTAGCAACCAACGATCAAAATCTGGACTTGCAAAGTCCGTTTTATGGCTATTTGGGATATCGTTTTTTTTCCAATCAGTTCGAAGAAATTATGATCAAGCCAAGTGTATTGCTCAAACGTGAAACCGGTGCGCCTTTACAGATAGACACAAACATATCATTTAGCTACAAGAACAAATTTGAACTTGGTACCGGATACCGGTCCAACTCCTCCATCAATCTTTTGGCAGGGATATATGTATTAAAAAACGTTAGGGCGATTTATAATTACAACCTTACCTTTAACGATTCGCCTCTTGGAAATACACATGGCATCGTCCTCAGTTATCTTTTTGGAGATGGTTATGCGAGGGATTAAACGAGACCTCTCGTTACAAAGTATTGGTGTCATTAACCGTAGAGCTTTCAACTATGAACTCAAAGCAACATTGCAGTTCGTTACTTGATCATATTAAAATTGATGACTTCTTGTTCTGTCAAAAAGCGCCAATGTCCTCTAGGAAGGTCTTTTTTAGTAAGTCCACCGTATACCACACGGTCCAACTTTACGATTTTATAATCCAATTGTTTAAACAGACGTTCCAATATTTTGGTTCGTGAACTAAAGATTTCTACACCAACTTCGCGCTTTGGAGCGTTATCAATATAACTTATATCTTGTAAACGGACCACTTTCTCATCTACCATTACGCCTTCTTTTATTTTCTGAAGGTCTGCTGTAATCAAATCCCTATCCAGCACCAAATGATATATTTTGCGTAAGCCATTGATAGGACTTTTTAATCGTTTGGTTAAATCTCCATCATTAGTAAATACTAACAAGCCGGTATCCTCCTTTTCAAGCTTATCAACAGGTAATAATTTAGATTTTGAAGCATTGGAAATTAGTCCAGAGACATGTCTTCTTCCTTTTTCATCTCTTATGGTTGTGCTAAAATCCTTAGGCTTGTTCAATACCACATATTCCTTTTTTACCGGATTTAATAGGCGACCATCAAATTTTACCTCATCGGTTAGTTTTACCTTGTAGCCCATTTCCGTAATCGGTTTTCCATTTACGGTTATGTTACCCGCAGCAATATAAATATCCGCATCTCGTCGAGAGCATACACCAGAATTGGCTACGTATTTATTTAAACGGATAGAATTAGGATCAGAAACTTGTTTAGGTGTAGTGCTCTTTTTGATAGGCGCGTTACCGCGTGCATAACTATTCTTCTTAAAATTACCTCCCTGTCTTCCCGATGCCTTTTTTCCTCTGTTAGAATCTTCCCTACTCATAGTATTTAAATTTGATGCAAAGGTAGGAAAGCGTTCCATATCAAATTAGTATTGTGGGTTTTAAATCGATTTTCGGTAGGGGTCATTTTTCAATTATTGGTTATATTTAAAGAAATCTAAAATCAATCATGACCAAATATTTAATTTTACCTTTCTTTCTTCTAATATCCATATCCGTCTTCACCCAAAAAAAGGTACTAGACCATACGGATTATGAATTATGGAACACCATTCAAAACCCTAGTATTTCACCTGACGGAAAAAATGTGCTATTTGAGTTAGAGCAGGGAGAAAAAGATTCTTATGTAAAGGTGGTCAATGCAAAGGGTAATTTAATTTTTGAACACGAACGCGCGGAAAAATCCGCATTTACATACAATTCAGAATTTGTACTTTTTACGATTACGGCTTGGAAAGATAGCATTCGTGCCATGAAAAGTAGAAAAATCAAAAAAGAAGACCTCCCAAAAGATTCCCTAGGCATTTTAAACTTAAGCACCAATAAACTCACAAAGATTGGTAACATAAAATCCTATCATCTTCCCGAAAAATGGACTGGCTATGTGGCCTATTATCTTGATACCGTTAACGTAGAAAAAGATACGGTTTCCAACGAAGGAGAAAAGAAGAAAAAACCAAAAAAAGTGAGTAAAAAAAATGGCTATCACTTAGTGATGCGTAATTTGAATACAGAAAAGCAGGATACACTGCACTATGTCACGGATTTTACTTTTGCAAAAGAAGACAAATCAATTGCCTATGCGAGTACGGGAAAAGATAAAGATTCCAATGCGGCGATTTACACCATGGATTTAGAGACGCAAACCAGTATTGAGCTTCATAGTGCAAAAAAAGCTAAAT
>CBDUKC010000338.1:0-2791 GCA_965367705.1 uncultured Maribacter sp.
GATAGAGTAAATACACAAGATGAGGCCATTAAAAAAGGAGCCGAAGAGAAATTCAAAGAAGTCCAGAAAGCTTATGAGATTATTCAAAAAGAGCGGGGAATAAGCTAGTACATTGTAATATGCAATCAATCTTTAAAAAGACTACGAAATAATTAGTGCCTTATGCAGGATTTTTGGTTTTATACAGAATTAGGTTTGAATCACGTGTTGGATGTCAATGCCTATGACCATATTCTTTTTTTATCTGCCTTGGTAATTCCTTTTACATTTAAAAACTGGGTCAATGTGCTTTGGCTTGCGACTATTTTTACGATAACACATTGTGTGTCTTTGGGCTTGTCCGCTTTTGAAATACTAACTGTAGATGTTTCATTGATCGAATTTTTGATTCCAGTTACTATTCTTTTAACCGCCATGTACAATATTTTTGAATTAAGGACTTCAACTGTGGGTAAAAGTATGGCTTGGCATCGTATCGCTACCGCATTTTTTGGTTTCGTACACGGTTTTGGTTTTTCAAATTATTTTAAGATGTTGGTAGCCGAATTAGATGAGAAGGCCTCTCCGCTTATTGGTTTTGCCCTAGGAATAGAGCTTTCTCAGGTCGTGATTGTGTTATTGGTACTCTTACTAGTGTATGTGGGCCAGACAATATTAATGGTGAAGCAATCGCTATTTGTGTCGGTGGTAAGCACAATTATTATTTTGATTACAATACCCTTGTTGTATGATACGTTTCCTTGGTAGGGCAGTTTTGTTAAATTATTGCCTACAGGTTGTAAGAGGTTATGAAAGCCGGTATCTTAGAGGTATCCGATGTGATTGAAGCGAGTTGAATGAAGAAAAGCAAGCAAGAGAAATACGACAAGGCTTATTTGAGAATGGCGCAGGAGTGGGGAAAGCTTTCCTACTGCGAACGCAAGCAAGTGGGAGCTATTATCGTTAAGGGGCGTATGATTATTTCGGACGGTTATAATGGCACCCCAACAGGATTTGAAAATTTCTGTGAAGATGATGAAGGGTATACCAAATGGTATGTGCTCCATGCCGAAGCCAATGCTATTTTAAAAGTAGCGGGTTCCACACAATCCTGTCAAGGCGCTACCTTGTATATTACGTTATCTCCTTGTAGGGAATGTAGTAAGTTGATACACCAGTCTGGCATAAATCGTGTAGTGTATCAAAAGGGCTATAAAGATAATTCCGGTTTGGAATTTTTAGAAAAAGCCGGGGTGGAACTGGTTCACATGCCCAAAATTGATGCTTAGGAATTAAAGAATATGAAAAAGAAATACACCTACTTGTTACCTACAATAATCGCCGCTGCTTTGGCTTTAGGTGTGTTTGTTGGGGGTAAATTACATTTTAACGATACCCCCGAGCGCTTATTTACCACCAATTCCAAAAAGGATAAGCTAAACCGACTTATAGACTATATCGATTACGAGTACGTGGATGATATTGATACGGACAGTATTGTAGATGTTACCGTCAACAGTATTTTGGATAAACTAGACCCACATTCAGTATATATTCCAGAAGAAGATATGGCTAGGGTGTCCGAGAGTATGAAAGGAGATTTTGTAGGCATAGGGGTAAACTTTTATCCGTATAAAGACTCTATTGCCGTTATAAGGGCTGTTAAAGACGGACCTAGTTTTTTAAAGGGAATACGGGCAGGAGATCGCATATTAATGGCTAATAATGATACGCTATTTGGTAAAGGAATGCCCAGTGAGATTATTATAGATAAGCTAAAGGGCAAGGAAGGTACTAAGGTAAAACTTACTGTATATCGCAAATCGGAAGACAAAACTTTGACTGTAAACGTTAGACGTGGCATTGTACCGATTAAAAGTGTGGAGTCCCATTACATGTTAACAGATGATATGGGCTATATTAAAGTAAATCGGTTTGCAGAATCTACCTATAAAGAGTTTAAGTCGGCACTCAACACTTTACAACGAAAGGGGGCACAGAAGCTAGTTTTAGATCTACGGGATAATCCTGGCGGATATTTGGGGGTTGCAGAGCAAATGGCAGATGAATTTTTAAAGAACAAAAAGCTTATTTTATTTACAAAAAACAAAAAGGGAAAGATAAATAAATCATTTGCTACCGATAAAGGTAGTTTTGAGGATAACCCTATTTATGTGCTCATAAATGAGCGTTCCGCTTCGGCTAGTGAAATAATTGCGGGGGCCCTACAGGATAATGATGTAGGAACCATAGTTGGGCGTCGTTCTTTTGGCAAAGGACTAGTGCAACGTGAAATGGCACTCGGAGATGGTTCTGCTGTTCGATTGACAGTTTCTAGGTACTACACGCCTACAGGGCGCAGTATTCAAAAAGATTACCAAAAGGGAAACAAGGATTACTATAAACGTTTTACCGAGCGCTTCCATAATGGAGAGCTGTTTTCGGTAGATAGTATTAAGGTTGCCGACTCCCTTAAATTTATTACGCCAAAAGGTAAAGTGGTCTATGGAGGGGGAGGTATTATTCCCGATGTTTTTGTTCCTATAGGTTCCAATGAGGAGGAAGCTGTGCAGAGTATGGATAGTTATGGGTTTTTATCCTTCTTTGTTTTTGAGCATTTGGATGAGGACAGAAAACGATATGAACAGTTTTCGGAAAAGGAATTTGTCGATAATTTTAAGGTAGATGATATTCTCTTTCAGAAGTTTGTGGACTATTCCTTAAAAAGAGAGCTTTCTATGGATTTTTATGGAAACCAAGATGGCATTAAGTTGTACTTAAAGGCGGCTTTAGCAGAACAATTATTCGATGC
>CBDUKC010000339.1:0-2790 GCA_965367705.1 uncultured Maribacter sp.
CAGCCGTTAAAAAGGATTCTGTTAATTAATACGTAATCCTACATAGTATCCCTCATTACTTCGGACATTGAAAACGGTATTGTCTTCAAAGATGAGGTACTGTCCTTTTATTCCTTTGAGTATTCCCGTATAATTCGGTGTTTTGTCTAAGTTTAGGCTTTTTACTTTTTCTGGATATTGCAAAACCGGAAATTGTAAATGCGTCTCCGTGTTATTTTCAATATAGTAGTCGCTGGCTTCAGAAGGGATGAATTGCTTTAGCTTATTACGCCATTCTACAAGATCTTCGTCATCTACGTTGTTCGTGAGCATTTTACGCCAATTCGTTTTGTCCCCAACGTGATTCTTAAGAGCAATTTCAGTTATGCCTGCAAGGTATCGATTAGGCACCTCCACTATTTCAATAGCTTCATGTGCACCTTGGTCTATCCATCTTGTGGGTACTTGGGTTTTCCTTGTTACCCCTACTTTAACATTGCTCGAGTTCGCCAAGTACACAATATGCGGTTGTAGCTGAACTCGTTTTTCATAGGCTAAATCACGATCTTCTTGATCCAAATGTGCCGTGCTCAGTTCCGGACGCATGATCCAATCCCCAGCTGATGGGATTTCAAAAAAGCAGGACTTACAAAAGCCTTGTCTAAAAATAGGACGGTCGTTTCCGCAATTTAAACACTGGTGTTTTATAAGGTTTATAGAGAGTTCTTTGTTCAGTATTTGGTTGATGTTCAGGAAATCTGATTCAAAAACCAGGTAGTACTGTATGGGACTCCCTATTTCCGTTTGCATTTTTTTTAAAACACCTTCGTACTGCATATGTAAAATCTAATTAATACTTCAATTTGAAAATGATTGGGATATACCCTATTTTAGGCGTATAAAGATACCTAAAAATGCCCATTCCTCTCTTCAATTCAATTGCATCTTGGTTGCTTAAAAAGCGTTATCACCAAATAGAGCTGTTTTTAAAATATCCAGAGGAGGTACAGGAAGAAGTACTGTTACAGCTTCTGGAAATTGCTGAGGACACAGAAATTGGTCGAAAGTATGATTTTGAGTCCATCAGTAATTATGAAAGATTTCAGGAGCGTGTGCCAATTGTGTCGTATGAGGAAATGGAACCGATAATCGAAAGAACACGTAAAGGGGAGCAGAATCTTTTTTGGCCCACTTCGGTAAAGCTTTTTGCAAAGAGTAGTGGTACCACTAACGCCAAGAGCAAATTTATTCCAGTAAGTACAGAGGCATTAGAGGATTGCCATTTTAAATCGGGAAAGGACTTGTTATGTCTTTATTTAAACAACAATGAAAACTCCCAACTATTTACTGGCAAAAGTTTGCGATTAGGTGGTAGTAAGGAGCTATATGAGGACAACGGTTCTTTTTTTGGTGACCTTTCGGCTATTCTTATAGATAATATGCCTTTATGGGCAGAATTTAGTAGTACGCCCAGTAATAAGGTCTCTTTAATGAGTGAATGGGAAACAAAGCTACAGGCCATCATTAAAGAAAGTGTACAGGAAAATGTGACGAGTTTAGCAGGTGTACCCTCTTGGATGTTAGTACTCTTGAACAATATGCTTGAAGAGACAGGAAAGGAACACTTGTTTCAAGTATGGGAGAATTTGGAGGTGTATTTCCATGGAGGGGTAAGCTTTAGTCCGTACAAAGAGCAATACAAGGCGCTATTTCCGAGAAAAAGTTTCCGGTATTACGAAATATATAATGCATCCGAGGGGTTTTTCGCGATCCAAGATAGAAATAATGCCGATGATCTTTTGTTGATGCTGGATTATGGAATTTTTTATGAATTTATCCCCATGGATGAATACGATGACTTAAATCCAAGAGCTATTCCATTATGGGAGGTGGAGGTAGGAAAGAATTACGCCATCATTATTACGACCAATTCAGGACTTTGGCGTTATAAAATTGGGGATACGGTGCGATTCACCTCTAAAAAACCATACCGTATCCGCGTAACCGGTCGAACCAAACATCATATCAACGTATTTGGAGAGGAATTGATTATTGAGAATGCCGAAGAGGCATTAAAGTCCGTATGTATTAAAGCGGGAGCAGAGATTAAGGATTATACCGCAGGTCCTATTTTTATGGCCGGAAAGGAAAAAGGTGCTCATGAATGGGTTATTGAGTTTAGAACACCACCAAAGGATTTGGATTACTTTACCGAGTTTTTGGACAATGCTTTAAAGTCATTAAATTCTGACTATGAAGCCAAACGATATAATAATACTACGTTGAAAATGCCAAAAGTACATGTGGCCAGAGAAAATCTTTTTTATGACTGGCTAAAGGTCAACGATAAGTTAGGTGGCCAGCATAAAATTCCAAGACTATCTAATAAAAGGGATTATATAGAAGAGTTGCTAAAGATGAACCGTTAGGGTATCAAGGTCCTGAATGTCTCTATGCTACAAATAGGCATTCGTTGTAATGTATTTTGGGGTCGACTTCAACTACCAAATCCGGTTGCTATGTTACACAATCAGATGATTTTTTGTTGTTTATAGGTATTTTGAAGCTATCTATCGTTTTTTACGCGTTATTCGTTTGAGGTCAGGTATGGGTTTTAAGCAATAATTCTAGTGATTAAGTTTTATATCGATGTTTTTGTTCTACTGAACAAATAAATAATAGTTTTTGCCGTTAATGAAAGACTTTAGACGAACGATACTTAACCGTAAATCTAAATACGATAATCATTATGGCAGAAAAATTAGTAATTGTTTCAGACATGTGGGGCGCAAGAAAGGGACTTTGGATAAC
>CBDUKC010000340.1:0-2770 GCA_965367705.1 uncultured Maribacter sp.
ATGAAATGGCGGTACTTGGAAAACTCAGTATGGCTTCATTAAGATATTTAGGCTCGTCAATAGCCTTTTTATCTGCAGCTTGTTCCTTGAATACTTTCAACAACAACTTTTCTAATTTACCTACAAAAGGAATCATTAAAATGACCCCAAGAATATTAAAAATAGTATGAAACATAGCCAGTTTCAAAGTATAATCTGTGGCGGCAATATGCACTAATTCTGAAATAATGTTCACGAATCTTGCCAACGGAAAAATGATTGCTAAAGCTACAATGCCTGTAGTTAAATTAAAAATTAAGTGAGCTCCTGCCAGTCTTCTTCCTGCTATATTAGCTCCTAAAGACCCTAAAACCGCCGTAATTGTGGTACCAATATTGGCACCAATTGCTAAGGCTAATGCGTTTTCATATTCAATTTGTCCAGCAGAAAGCGCCGTTAAAATTAAAGCTAAAGTGGCGCTACTAGATTGTAAAATGGTTGTAATTATAATTCCAAGACCAGTATAAATGACAACTCCCAAATAACCTGAAACCGCATATTGAGTTAAGTCTATATAATCTTTAAACACATCGAATCCTTCTTTCATGTAATGAATTCCTAAAAAGAAAAAACCTAAACCAGCCAACACGTTGCCGAGTCCTTTTAGGGCTTCTTTTTTTTGAAATGAAAAAATGATTCCGAATACCAACATGGGCATTGCTAGGGCAGAAATTTTAATTTTTAGTCCAAAACCTGCAACTAACCACGCTGTAGTTGTCGTGCCGATATTTGCTCCGAATATTAGGCCCAACCCTCCGCCTAAAGAGATGAGACCAGCGCTTATAAATGAAATAGTAATTACAGAAACAAGTGAACTCGATTGAATTAAAGCCGTTACAAAGGCTCCTACAGAAATACTTTTATAAAGTTTATTGGTCGCTTTTTTTAATATGGTTTGAAGCGGGCCTTTAGTAAAAACTCTAAAACCTTCTTCCAACATAATCATACCGAAGAGCAAAATAGAAACTCCGGCTGAAATGGTTTTAAAATTTGGATTTAAATACAATAAAACCCCTAGAACAATTAAAAGTCCAAAAAAAATAGACCTTTTTACCATATGAAGTATTTTAAATGGTATTGAAGATAAAAAAACTAGAGTTATTTTAAATAAAAAAAGACATCTTTTTCAAGATGTCTTTTTTATAAATTTGGGGTTCCCCCTTTCGAGGGAACAAACCCAATAATAATGAATTAATTAAGATCCGCACATTAAACAATCATCACCTTCAGCTTCTTTAGCTTGTGCAATGAGTGCTTTCATTTCCTCGGCAGACATAGGTTCTACCTCTACTTCTTGGTTCTTTTCTTTTGCAAATTTAGCGGCATTTTGTGCTGCTAATTTCTTTTTCTTAGCATCTTGCTTTTCTTCAACAACATTTGTTACTTCAACAACCTCAGCTGCTGGTTCTTCCATTTTAGTTGTTTTCAAGGTAAATTTAATGGCATCAACAGCACTCTTAGTACGTAAGTAGTACATTCCTGTTTTTAAGCCACTTTTCCAAGCATAAAAATGCATAGAGGTTAATTTAGCCATGGTTGCACCTTCAAGGAATAAGTTAAGTGATTGTGACTGATCGATGAAATACCCGCGATGACGCGACATATCAATTATATCTTTCATACTTAACTCCCAAACCGTTTTGTAAAGTTCTTTGATATCTTGAGGGATGATATCTATTCCTTGAACGGAACCATTAGCTCTCATGATGTCTTGTTTTAAGTTTTCATTCCAAAGTCCTAATTCTACTAGGTCTTCTAATAAATGCTTATTCACAACAATAAATTCACCCGATAATACGCGGCGGGTATAAATATTAGAGGTATAAGGCTCAAAACACTCATTATTTCCAAGAATTTGAGACGTTGATGCAGTTGGCATTGGCGCTACTAAAAGTGAATTACGAACACCATGTTTTAATACTTGCTTACGTAATTTTTCCCAATCCCAATTGCCACTTAACTCTTCATCTTTAATATTCCAAAGGTTATGTTGAAACTCACCTCTACTTATTGGTGAACCTTCATAAGTTTCATAAGGACCTTCAGCTTTGGCTTCTTCCATACTTGCCGTTACCGCAGCATAGTAAAGCGTTTCAAAAATATCTTGATTTAATTTTTTAGCCTCGTCACTTGTAAAAGGCATACGTAATTGAATAAATGCATCCGCTAATCCTTGCACACCTAAACCAATTGGTCTGTGTCGCATATTAGAATTTTTAGCTTCAATTACAGGATAGTAATTTCTATCAATTACGCGGTTTAAGTTTTTAGTTACTCGCTTAGTGATTCGGTATAATTCTTTATGATCGAACTCACCATTTTTAATAAACATTGGTAATGCAATAGAGGCTAAATTACATACCGCAACCTCATCTGGAGAGGTGTACTCCATAATTTCGGTACATAAATTTGAAGAACGAATAGTTCCTAAATTTTTCTGATTCGATTTACGGTTTGCCGAATCTTTATATAGCATGTAAGGCGTACCCGTTTCAATTTGAGATTCTAATATTTTTTCCCAAAGCTCACGTGCTTTGATAGTTTTACGCCCTTTACCTTCGGCTTCGTATTTTAAATACAATGCTTCGAATTCTTCGCTATGAGTTTCTGGTAAGCCTGGACATTCGTTAGGACACATTAAGGTCCAATCGCCATTTTCTTGAACACGTTGCATGAATAAATCTGAAATCCACATCGCATAAAATAAATCGCGCGCACGCATTTCTTCTTT
>CBDUKC010000341.1:0-2752 GCA_965367705.1 uncultured Maribacter sp.
ACCCCTCTCTTTACTTATGTGGAAACGGCTTTACAATGGTTGGATATGAATGATGAAGTTGCTAATTTTCATTTGTATTTCTTAATGGTATTAAGTAAATATTTAGGATTTTATCCGGACACTTGCAATCTAGAAGCTTCTTATTTTGACCTTTTGGAAGGTGAGTTCGTACAGAGACCTTCACTAAATCCTATAATTAGTGGTAGATGCCTTAGTTTATTCAAACAGATTTTAGGCACAAATTTTGATGCATTAGAAAGGGTAAAAATGACAAAGACAGAACGTCAAGAAGTATTGAAATCTATCGTTCTTTATTTCGAGTTACATTTACAAGGATTCAGGAAACCAAAATCGTTAGCTATTCTAAATGAAGTTTTTAATTAGTATGAACAAGAGTACTCTCTTATTCTTTTTTCTTTCTGTTTGGGTCGCTCAATCACAAAAGGTAAAGGTTTTAGATGCTGATACCGGAGATGCTATTTCTAATGTAGCTGTTTTTAATCCTGATAAATCCAAAGTAGCTCTTACCGATTTTGATGGATTTTTTGATATGGCTGCATTCTCTAAGAATGAACGGATAGTTATAAAACATTTAAGTTACGAGTTGTTAAAAACGTCTAAGTCTCAAATTATAAAACAAGGGAATAAGGTGTTTCTAATAATGAAGCCAGAGCAATTGGACGAAGTTGTTATGTCTGTATCTAAATGGGAGCAGCAAAAAAAAGACATACCTAATAAAATAGCCAGTGTTAACGCAAGAGATATTGCTTTTACTGCTCCGCAAACGTCAGCTGACTTATTGCAAAACAGTGGAAAGGTTTTTGTTCAAAAAAGCCAATTAGGAGGTGGAAGCCCAATGATAAGAGGGTTCTCTACCAATAGATTAGTGCTTTCTGTTGATGGTGTGCGCATGAACAATGCGATTTTTAGAGGGGGTAATCTACAGAATGTGATTTCTATAGATCCCTTTACCATAAAAAATACAGAAATAATCTTTGGCCCTGGATCTGTTATTTACGGGAGTGATGCCATAGGTGGTGTTATGAACTTTTACACGCAAACTCCAGAACTAAGTAAAAACGATAGTCTTCAGCTATATGGTGGTGGAAATTACAGGTTTTCATCGGCCAATTTAGAAAGTACGTTAAATGCTAAGGTGGGTTTTGGAAAAAGTAAATGGGCTGCGTTAACGAATGTTACCTATAGTAGTTTTCAGGATTTGGTCATGGGAGGCCATGGCCCTGATTCCTATTTAAGAAACTCTTTTGTTAGGGAGCGTAACGGAATCGACGAACTTGTGGCCAACGAAAATCCCATAAAACAGATCTCTACCGGATACGATCAAATTAATTTTATGCAAAAAGTACGTTTTAGACCTAATGCGAAATGGGATATCCACTCAGGTATATTTTACTCTGAAACCTCAGATTATTCAAGATATGACAGACTAATTCGTCCTTCTAGCGACGGTTTGGGTCTGCGCTCCGCAGAATGGTTTTATGGACCTCAAAAATGGTTTATGGGTAATGTACAACTGAATAAAAAAGGAAATGGAAAGTTGTATGATGGATTAAAGCTAACAACCGCCTATCAGCGTTTTGAAGAAAGTCGAAACAATCGGGATTTTCAAGATATAATCTTGAACAGTACAAAAGAAAAAGTTGATGCCTTTAATGTTAATATTGACTTGGAAAATAAGAAAAGAGGGGATTTTAGATTGTATTATGGAGGAGAATATATTTTTAATAAGGTATACTCACAGGGTACGAATAGGGATGTTGTTACCGATATAATTACAGATGCACCATCAAGATATCCAGACGGTTCTTCATGGCAAAGCTTGGCAGGGTATGTAAATAGTGAATATAGGGCCAAACCTAATTTTACGATAATGTCTGGGCTACGGTATAGCCATGTTTGGATTGATGCCCAATTTGATCAATCCTTTTATTCTTTTCCATTTGATGAGGCCAACTTAAGTACAGGGGCGTTAACCGGAAGTATAGGCTTTAGTTGGTTTCCGAAATCAGATTTACAAGTTACTTTTAATGGTTCGACCGGGTTTAGAGCACCTAATATAGATGATATTGGAAAAATATTCGACTCAGAACCTGGGGCCGTTGTTGTTCCAAACCCCAATCTGGAACCAGAATATGCTTATAATGTAGAGTTGGGATTACAAAAGAATTTTGGGGACAAAGTGGTGCTTAAAGGCGCTACCTATTATACCTATTTGGTCGATGCTTTGGTAAGAAGGGATTTTTCATTTAATGGGAATAGTGAGATAGTTTATCAAGGAGAGCCTAGTAGGGTACAGGCCATTCAAAATGCCGCTAGAGCCTATGTATATGGTTTTGAATTCGGAATGGATGCATTCTTGTCTGACTATTGGTCCCTATCTTCAAATCTTACCATAACTCAAGGTATAGAGGAGGAAGCTGACGGAACCGACACCCCGGCAAGACATGCTGCACCAACGTTTGGGGATTTTCATATAATATGGAAAAACCAGAAATTTAAAGCAGATTTGTTTTTAAATTATAATGGTGAGTTAGCTTTTGATGAACTAGCGGTATCCGAAATATCTAAGGATTTTATTTATGCTTCGGATAGTAATGGAAATCCGTATTCGCCTTCTTGGTATACCCTTAATTTCAGGTCTCAATATAAGTTTAGTTCAAACGTAGTTACTACTGTAAACCTGGAGAATTTTACGAATCAGCGTTACCGCACCTACTCTTCAGGTATTGTA
>CBDUKC010000342.1:0-2720 GCA_965367705.1 uncultured Maribacter sp.
GTTGTTTTCGGGGTAGTTATCGGTAAAGAAGTCTTTGGTGGAACAGGTATGAATATTCTAAATCCTGCACTTACTATCAGGGCTTTTTTGTTTTTCGCCTATCCTACTTGGATGAGTGGTGACAAGGTTTGGGTGTATGAAGCACGCGAACGTTCGGAGCAGATTTTGGCAGGCGCAGATAATGTAGATGCTATTTCGGGTGAAACAATATTAGGGTACTTAGCTCAGAATAATGAAGCAGCCATGACTGCAAAATATAGTATATCCGATATGTTCTTTGGTTTTATTCCTGGATCTGTAGGTGAGACATCTGCTTTTTTATGTTTGCTAGGCGGTTTGTTTTTGATTTTTAGTAAAATAGCGAGTTGGAGAATTATGGTTAGCGCCGTTATAGGTTCCTTAGTGATGGGGCTTATGTTTAATCAAGTTGTAGAAATGGGTTGGGTTGGTGAGACAAGCAAGTTTTATGGACTTATGAGTTTTGATTTCTGGAAACATCTTATTGTAGGAGGCCTTGCGTTTGGTATTGTATATATGGCAACCGATCCGGTAACTGGGTCTCAAACGAATAAAGGTAAGTGGATTTATGGATTCTTTATAGGATTCATATCGGTAATGATACGTGTGTTTAATCCAGCCTACCCAGAAGGTGTTTTCTTGGCCATCTTGTTAATGAACGTATTTGCTCCAACGATTGACCATTATGTAATTCAAGGTAATGTAAAGCGAAGAATGAAAAGACTTAAAAATGCTGTTGTATTACCGAGGGATTCGGATAGTGCGGCGAAAGAACTTAAAGCAGAAACCGTTTAGTTATGGCAGTAGATACAGATAAAAACAGTTATACCGTTATTTTTGCAGCCGTTATGGTTGTGGTGGTCGGTTCCATCTTGGCATTTTTGGCTTCTAGTTTAATGCCTAACATTAAGGAGAACGAACGTTTTGCAAAGCAGCAGAATATTCTTTATGCAATGGGTGTAAATGAAAATGGAGATGATGCAGGAAGTGTAAATTTTATACCTACAGATAAAGTAGGGGCGGAGTTTACTACGTATATCAAGGAGCAATTGGTAATTGAGGGTGGTAAAACAACACAAAATGAAGAGGCTTATTTAATTGATCTTAAAAAGCAACTTGCCAATAAAAAGAAAGGGAAGCCCTATCAACTACCACTATTTATCGGAGAGAAAGATAATAAGAAGTTTTACATTATTCCAATGTACGGCAAAGGGTTATGGGATGCCATTTGGGGCTATATCGCTTTGGATGATACGATGACGGTACAAGGTGTATATTTTGATCACAAAGGTGAAACTGCTGGATTAGGTGCTAATATCAAAATGCGTTACTTCATGGATGATTTTACCGGTGAAAGTATTTTGGACGGTACCAAATATGCCGGTATAGCTGTTGCAAAAGGGAATAATGACCCTTTAAACAACACAAAAGATGATAACGAGGTCGATGCCCTAGCGGGTGCTACCATTACAGGAAACGGTGTTGCTGTTATGATTAAAGAAAGCGTCAACCTATACAAAGACTATTTAGAAACCATTAGAGTTAAATAACTATGGCCTTACTTACAAAAAAAGACGCTAGTCTAATTTTAGACCCTTTAACGGATAACAACCCTATTACCATACAGGTATTGGGGATTTGTTCCGCACTTGCGATTACTGCCGAACTTGAAGCATCCATAGTGATGGCTATTTCTGTAATTTTTGTTATGGGAATCGGGAATGTGGTGATCTCCTTAATGCGAGACATTATTCCTTCAAAAATCCGAATAATCGTTCAGTTGATTGTTGTTGCCACTTTGGTAATCATTGTAGATCAGGTTTTAAAGGCCTATGCATATGAACTGAGTAAAACATTGGGAGCCTTTATTGGCTTGATTATTACTAACTGCATTATTATGGGACGTTTTGAGGCTTTTGCGCTAGCAAACGGTCCTTGGAAATCTTTCTTAGATGGAATTGGTAATGCTTTGGGATATGGTATAATTCTTATAATTGTTGGATTTTTTAGAGAACTACTAGGTTCTGGTACGTTATTAGGATTTCCTGTTTTAGGAGACCCTATCATGAAAACGGGACTATACGCTACAGGCTATGAAAATAATGGTTTTATGATTATTCCACCTGCTGCATTAATTGTAGTAGGAATCATTATTTGGGTGCAACGATCACGAAATCCAGCATTGGTAGAAGAAAATTAAACGAATAGATACAAAGAAATTATGTTAGAGCATATAGAACTTTTTTTTAAATCAATTTTTATTGACAACATGGTATTTGCTGTCTTTTTAGGAATGTGTTCCTATTTGGCAGTGTCAAAAAAAGTTGCAACAGCAGTAGGTTTAGGAGCAGCTGTTATTTTTGTATTGGCAGTGACGGTTCCATTAAACTGGTTATTGGATAAGTATTTATTGCAAGAAGGCGCTCTTGTCTGGTTAGGTGAGGAGTACGCAGATTACAACTTAAGTTTTCTATCATTTATTCTGTTCATTGCCACTATCGCTACCATGGTGCAATTGGTAGAGATCATTGTAGAAAAATTTTCTCCATCGCTGTATAATTCCTTGGGAATATTTTTACCCCTAATTGCGGTGAACTGCGCAATCTTAGGAGGATCACTTTTTATGCAGGCAAGAGAGATTGAGACGTTTGGTCTGGCACTGAATTATGGTGTTAGTTCTGGAATAGGATGGTTCTTAGCTA
>CBDUKC010000343.1:0-2687 GCA_965367705.1 uncultured Maribacter sp.
GCAGGTAAGGCATCTGGATAATAGTCGGGCCATTTTCCAGATCCGGTTCTCCAGCCATATTCGCTACCACTGGTTACATGGCAAATCCTTGTAGGTCTATACCAAGGCATACCTATATCCCATTCCATATCTGCGTCATAGGTGAACAATTCCCCATCAGCATTAAAGGCGATATCAAAAGGATTTCGGTAGCCTGCGGAAATCAATTCCCATGCTGTACCTTCTGGGTTGAATTTACAGATCCATCCTCCTGGTGCTTTGATATCATTTGCATGTCCACGTGCATCTAAATAAGGTTCAAAAAGATTGTCCTCGCCCCAATTGTTAGGGATTCTACTATTCTCTTTCAGTATGTCAGGTACTAAGGTATGGTTACCAGCAATAAAATAAATTTCTTGTCCATCGGGAGAAGGTACAAAACTGTGAGGCCCATGTTCACCGCCTCCTTCAAGTTTGAGGAGCATGGTTACCGTATCCAAGCTTCCATCGCTATCGTTATCTGTAATTCTATAGATTCCACTACCGTTTTTCACATCGTCACCCCAATGTTTGTTCACAGCTACGTAAAGGCTATTATGGGCCCAAAGTAGCCCATGCGCTTCACCTATTTCTAATTCAAGGGGGTGTACGTCTTCTAGTTTTAGTGTTTGTCCAATATCTGGCGCTTTAAAGCTATAGATTTTGCCATACTGATCACAGGTAAAGATGGTATTTTCATTGCCCTGTGCCATGGCTACCCACGAACCTTGGTCATGTATGCTTGGTTGATACAATTCCTCCAAAACAAACCCCTCAGGAATATTGAAATCGATTTTTATGCTGTCATCCATGGTGGCAGCTATAGTGCTGTCATTTTTACAGGAAAAAAAGGAGCTTCCTAATAGTAACAGGAACAAGGTGGTGTATCGCATGGATTTTAAGAATAGTGGTTTCTATAAAAATAATAAAAACTGACATAGGATGATGAAGTTTTTACTATTGTCTAAAAATGTAATGCACCAGTGAAATGAAATTAGTTCACTGAGTTAGTATAGCATATGCAAAACGTGTTTAGAATTCAGTGTTTTTCTGGTGCTTAGGTATATTAAAAAGAATCACCATAATCAAACCAACATGACCTAGCTTAGGTTTAAACCTTAGTAAAAGGGGTTCAGGGGTTTACTATAGAGAAAGGTTTTTTTAGAAAATCTAATATCCAGGGTGTGGTCAGTTAACTATGTAACTGTCGTAATGCTTCATAAACCGTTATGGCGACTGCATTGGCTAAATTTAGACTTCTGATTTCCTCGCTGTATAGTGGAATTTTAGCAGTAAGTGCTTCTGTGTTTTCTATGATGGATTTTGGAAGTCCAACCGATTCTTTACCAAAAACAAGGAACATATCATCTTCAAAAGCAATATCCCAATGCGTGCTTTTACCATGAGAGGAAAAGAAAACCATTTTTTTGTCTTTGTGTGCTTCAAAGAATACTTCTTGGTTCTCGTAGGTAAATAATGAAATGTGTTGCCAATAATCTAGTCCTGCACGTTTTAATCTTTTATCCGATATCTCAAATCCAAAGGGCTTAACGAGATGAAGGTTGGCTCCTGTTGCTAATGCAAGTCGGCCTATATTTCCTGTATTGGTAGGTATTTCCGGTTCTATAAGTACGATGTTCAATGCCATTAGTATCGTATGGATTGTAAATATAACTGTTCAACCTGTTCTCTTGCCCAAGGTGTACGCCGCAAGAATTTTAAACTTGATTTAATGGAGGGGTTACTTTTAAAACAGTTAATGTTTACTTGGCCCGCAAGATCTTCCCAAGAGTATTTTTGGGTTAGATATTCAAGGATATCAACAAGTTTTACGCCATGAAGTGGATTGTTCGGTTGGTTTTCTAAATCGGTTGACATACATTAGAATTATAAAGATTTATAGCGTTTAATCAAGTCCTATTTTAATTTTTTAAATGAAAAAACTCCGGTAATCAGCCGGAGTTTATTCATCAATCAAAAAACGAACAGTCATGATAACTGTTGTTAACGTTAAAATTACAACTTATATGCCAAATTTCCAATTTAAGGAAAGTTTAACGTGTAATTTTTGTCCTTGGTTTAGCCAAGGTAGGTTTTCAGTATTTTACTTCTAGAGGTGTGCTTTAATCTACGAATCGCTTTCTCCTTAATTTGACGAACACGTTCTCTTGTAAGATCAAAGGTTTCACCTATTTCTTCCAAAGTCATCGAGTGCTGTCCTGCAAGGCCAAAGTACAAACGGATAACATCCGCTTCTCTTGGGGTCAGTGTTTCTAAAGCACGTTCAATTTCGGTTCTTAAGGATTCATGTAGTAATTCCCTATCAGGATTTGGAGATTCTCCACTACGTAAAACATCGTAAAGATTGGAATCTTCACCATCGATTAATGGTGCATCCATGGATACGTGTCTTCCGGAGTTTTTAAGTGATTGTTTTACATCATCAACAGTCATATCTAACTCCTTTGCAATTTCTTCAGGAGAAGGCATTCTTTCGTGAGCTTGCTCAAGAAATGCGAATGTTTTGTTGATCTTGTTGATAGATCCAATTTTGTTCAATGGCAAACGAACAATACGTGATTGTTCTGCCAAAGCTTGTAATATAGATTGACGAATCCACCATACGGCGTAGGAGATAAATTTAAATCCCCGCGTTTCGTCAAAACGCT
>CBDUKC010000344.1:0-2677 GCA_965367705.1 uncultured Maribacter sp.
CATGGTAGGTAAGAATACCCGTTAAAGCACCTTTACTTTCTGGTTTTAATAAGCCTTCCACAGTACCATCCGGTAAGGCAGCAAATGCATCATTTACTGGAGCAAAAACAGTAAAAGGACCTTCACTACTTAAAGTCTCCACTAAGTCGGCAGCCTTAACAGCAGCTACCAAGGTTGTAAAATTTTCGTTACCGGCAGCAACACCAACGATATTCTGAGCCTGTACAAACGTTCCTGCCATTAACACTGCAGAAATAAACATAATTTTAATCATTTTCATAATCTTTGTTTTTTAGATTTTTGTAAATGTAACCGATAGATTACGGCAAGTATCATAAATTTTGTTTAATTTTTTATAAAAAATGTTAAACAATTTAATATCATATCTTTCCGTACTTTCGATTTATGTGTAATAAGCAAGCTATGAGCCAAACCAGACGTAATTTCTTCCATAAACTTTCTGGACTTTCTTTTACCGTATTTCTTCCCTCTCTAATCTACGCTAACAAAGAGATTTCCAATAAAATTTCAGGCTCCATTCTACCAAAAGCATTACGAGCTGGTGCTAAGATAGGTTTGATTGCTCCCGGCTATACTTTCAAAAAATCTACTTTGAAAGAAGCTCAAAAAACCTTGAAGCAGATGGGCTATAAAACATACCATACCAAAAGAATCTCTAAACCCTTTGGTTATTTCAGTAATACCGATGAAGAGCGAGCTGCGGATATCAATGAAATGTTCGCCAATAAGAAAATAGATGCAATACTATGTATCCGTGGCGGCTATGGTTGCACGCGTATATTGCATTTGATAGACTATGATCTTATCAAAAAGAACCCAAAAGCGCTTATCGGCTTTAGCGATGTAACTGCGTTAATACATGGTATACATAAAGAAACTGGCTTGGTTTGCTTCCATGGCCCGGTGGGCAGTACCCTAGAGGACTCCTACAGTAAAAAAATGTTCAAGGCAATTTTAGAAAACAAAAATCATTTTCACATTATTAAAAACACTGTATTAGAGGAATCCTTTAAAAGCAACCCGGAATATGACAGATATGTAATCTACCCAGGAGAAGCACACGGAACACTAACAGGCGGAAGCTTAACATTAATCAACGCCTTAATTGGTACACCTCATGAACTTGACTTCACGAATAAAATTATCTGTATCGAAGAGGTAGAGGAAGCACCCTACAGAATCGATCGCATGCTCACCCAACTTATCCGGGGTAAAACATTCAAAAAAGCATCAGGTATTGTTTTTGGCGTATGCTCAGGTTGTGACCGCCAAAGCAAACCTGACTCTTTTACGCTTAAACAAGTTATCATGGATAAAATAAAGCCCCTTGAAATTCCAGCAGTGTATGGTATGAGTTTTGGTCATGTCGATCAAAACTTCACCTTCCCTATCGGAATAAGAGCAACAATAAATACAGCTACTATGCAAATGCAACTCCAGGAACCTTGGGTAAGCTAGTCTTAATTAGCTACCTCACTTATAAATTTTAATCTGTATAAGCGTAATTCTTCGTCCTCATATTCACCTTCAAATTCACTCATTGCAGCTTCAAGGTCATCTGTCTCCGCTTCTAAAAAATAGTCATGAATTTCTTCTTGTTGGTCTTCGTCCAAAACTTCATCGATCCAATACGCTAAATTAAGTTTGGTTCCACTAAATACAATTTGCTCCATTTCCTTTAAAAGCGCGTCAATTTCTAGACCTTTTGCAGAAGCAATATCAGTCAATGGAAGTTTACGATCTACATTCTGAATAATATATAATTTTAAGCCTGAGTTTGCCCCGGTACTTTTAACCACTAAATCATCCGGTCTAATAATATCATTTTCCGAAACGTAATCTGATATAAACTGTATAAAAGGCTTTCCATATTTCTTGGCCTTCCCTTCACCAACGCCATGCACATTTAAAAGTTCATCTAAGGTGATAGGATATTTCAACGCCATATCCTCTAGCGATGGGTCTTGAAAAACTACAAACGGAGGCACCCCTAATTTGTTGGCTTGTGCTTTACGCAAGTCTTTTAATTGCTTCAATAATTTTTCATCAGCAATACCGCCAGATTTAGAAGCGCCTACTATGGCACTGTCATTCTCCGCGTTATACACATGATCTTTAGTCATCATGAAGGAACTTGGAGTTTTTAAGAATTTCTTTCCTCTTTCGGTCAAGTGGATTACGCCGTACTGTTCTATTTCTTTCTTTAGTAGTCCCGCAACCAAGACCTGACGCACCAACGCCATCCAATGGCTTTTGTCTTTATCGGATCCTATTCCAAAAAAATCCTTTTCATTGGTTTTATGGGATGAAATTATCGCATTACTTTTACCACGTAAGGTGCAAACAACCTCCTTAGATTTAAATTTTTCACTCGTTCCTTTTACAACCTTAAGCAACTTTAACACATCTTCTTGAGCCTCTTCCTTTTGCTTTGGATTTCGCGTGTTGTCATCCATATTAGCACCAGCACCATTAACCTCATCGAATTCTTCTCCAAAATAATGCAGCATAAATTTTCGGCGAGACATTGACGTTTCGGCATATGCAACCACCTCTTGCAGAAGCGCGTTTCCTATTTCCTGTTCCGCTACAGGTTTACCGGACATAAACTTTTCAAGTTTTTCAATATCCTTATACGAGTAAAATGCCAAACAAT
>CBDUKC010000345.1:0-2652 GCA_965367705.1 uncultured Maribacter sp.
TGGTTGGTTTTTGATTTCGAAGAAAAGCTTGGGGTGGTTCCCAAGCTTTTTGTTTGTAAAAAGAAGCTGTAATAAAAATTTAGAACAGGATTCTTTAGCTGAGCAATTCTACTACTATTTTTAAAATATTGTTACGAATTGGCGTATGCAATGGATACAACTTCAACCCGTAACGCTATTTTACCTTATAATCCAAACGCATGGTAATAGATGCTGTTTTCTTTTTAGAGTCCGTGTTAAATGATCCTCCCCAAGAATAATCCTCTCCCGAGTTTTGTCCGGTAATCTGGAATACACCCATTTTTGCGGAAATAAGATCACCTAAAGTGCTGCCTGAATTTTCTGCTATTTTCTCCGCTCTTATCCTAGCATCTTCTGTTGCTTTTGAAATCATTTCTATTTTTAGATCAGCGAGTTGGGTATAATAATATCGCGGTGGATAGGAGTTAAACTGCACTCCTTTATTTAATAATTCCGTAATTTCCCGTGCAACACCTTCTATAACGGCAACGTCCTGCGATTCTATCTTAACGTTTTGAGTCAATTGATAGCCTCTAAATATACTGCCAACGTAGTTACCGCTTTCATATTTATTATCTCGTTGTTCAATGGTTTGTACGCTATTGAAAATTATATTTTCTGAGCTTACACCTTTAGAAACTAGGTAGGAACGCACAATATCTTTATCATTGTTCAATTGTTCAAAAGCCGACTTAAGATTGCCGTTGTTCGTAGAAAACTGTCCCTCCCAAACAATAAGGTCGGATGTGAAGTTTTCATTTCCCAAGCCTGTTACGGATATAATTTGTGGTGGATTAGCTCTATTAACATATGCATTTCCTAAAAAATAGGCTGCAATTACTATTGCAGTCCCGAAAATAATTGCTGATATGTGCTTCATATGAAGGGCTTTAATTTTGAAAAGATAAAGATACTTAAAAGTTGTTTTGTGCAAGATGCAAACCTTTAAAATGGTTTCTTTGATAGTATTTAAAGGGTTGGTAAGTAGCGAATTAGTAAGGTATTGCTTTAATAATTTAAACTTGTTAAAAACCTATTACAAATATCCTCACATAAGGCCACTTCAAATTCTTGATTTTCCTATTTTTGCCCATGCAAAATAAAGTCCTAATCCTAGATTTCGGTTCTCAATATACCCAACTCATCGGTAGACGTGTTAGAGAACTGAATATTTTTTCCGAAATTAAACCCTATAACAAACTTCCTGAAGACCTTTCTGAATATAAGGCGGTCATACTATCGGGTTCCCCGTATTCCGTCAGGGCGGAAGATGCGCCGCATCCGGATCTTTCTCAGATAAGAGGTAAAAAACCACTTTTAGGTGTTTGCTATGGTGCACAATACTTAGCTCATTTTAATGAAGGTTCTGTAGAAAAATCGAACACTCGAGAATACGGTAGGGCAAATTTATCTCACGTAGATAGTGAAAGCTCATTCCTTAAAAATGTACATATTGGAAGCCAAGTTTGGATGAGCCATGCAGATACAATAAAACAACTTCCGGAGAATACAAAACTCTTGGCTAGTACACACGATGTTGAAAATGCGGCATTTAAATTTGATGGTGAGGATACGTATGGCATACAATTTCATCCAGAAGTCTATCATTCTACAGATGGTAAACAGGTTTTGGAAAATTTCTTGGTGAATATTGCTGGAATTGCCCAAACGTGGACACCAGATGCTTTTGTAGAAACAACGGTTGCCGAGCTAAAAAATAAAATAGGGGACGAGAAGGTAATCCTTGGCTTATCCGGTGGGGTAGACTCTTCGGTTGCAGCAGTGTTATTACACAAGGCAATTGGGAAAAACTTGCATTGCATCTTTGTAAACAACGGATTGCTGCGTAAAAACGAGTTTCACGATGTTTTGGAGCAGTACGAGGGAATGGGGTTAAATGTAAAGGGCGTAGACGCTTCGGCACGTTTTTTGGATGACCTTGTAGGAGAGAGCGATCCAGAAACGAAACGAAAAACGATTGGGCGTGTTTTTGTCGAGGTTTTTGATGATGAATCACACCTAGTAGAAAATGCAAAATGGTTGGCACAAGGTACTATTTATCCTGATGTTATTGAATCTGTTTCAGTAACAGGAGGGCCTTCTGCGACGATTAAAAGCCATCATAATGTAGGTGGATTACCAGATTATATGAAACTGAAAGTTGTAGAGCCGTTAAAAATGTTGTTCAAGGACGAAGTACGTAGGGTAGGTGCCAGTTTGGGCATAGATAAGGCTTTGCTAGGAAGACATCCTTTTCCTGGACCTGGATTAGCTATTCGTATTTTAGGAGATATCACAAGGGAAAAAGTAGCCATTTTACAAGAAGTAGATCATATTTTTATCAATGGATTACGTGAATGGGGCTTGTATGACAAGGTTTGGCAAGCAGGTGCTATGTTGTTGCCTGTGAATAGTGTAGGAGTTATGGGTGATGAGCGTACTTACGAAAAATGTGTAGCTTTACGAGCAGTAGAGAGCACGGATGGTATGACGGCAGATTGGGTGAATTTACCGTATGAGTTTTTGCAAAAAACATCAAATGATATCATTAATAAAGTCCCTGGAGTGAATCGTGTCGTATATGATATAAGTTCTAAACCACCAGCAACCATTGAATGGGAATAAAATGAA
>CBDUKC010000346.1:0-2603 GCA_965367705.1 uncultured Maribacter sp.
GTATACGGTGACCCTTTTCAAAATAATTACTTGTAGCCATCGGTGTTAAATCTACTTTGTACACTTTCCCGTCTTCCATAAAAACCTCTTTATCATAACCTTCACGGTAACGTACGCGCTGAATGGTTTCATCAAGATTGTAGGCTCGACCATCTGGATACACATCAATAATTTTTAAGGTGACATCGGTGTCTTTCACGTCAGAAGAAAGAAATAAAGTTGACTCTATAAAACCAGTCATTTCAACCCCTTCTTTCAGCACATCGGTTGTGTAGACCAAAATATCCTCACGTTCCTCCATTGCCTGTTGGTCAAAAGCACCGCCTTGTACTGCATTTCCAGTACAACAAACATTACCGCCATAGGACGTGACTGGATTCATAGGGTCATAAATAATGGTATCTGGATTATCCTTTAATGGCCTTTTTGTGGAAAGTGTTCCACTGCCATTCAATGTATTTGCATTTCCATCACTGTTCAAATAATAGGTGGTCATTCTACTGTCTTTTGGAGGCCATTGTTCTGCCGCCTGCCATTTATTACTTCCCATGGTGTAATACTGTACCCGGGGTGTTTTTTCCTTGAAATCGTTGGTTTCACCTTTTAACCAAAGATCCCACCATGCATAGATTTGCTCGTCGTAATTTAAACTTGCATCTCCAACACTACGCTCTCCAACTATGGTATTCTCTGTAGCTCTCGTATAGGCACAGTGCAGTGTAGGCGCAATAACTAAGTATTGGTTATCTCTTACGTCAGCATCCTTTGCGTTGTTATGTACATGGTTAAAAAGACTAAGATTTGGTGTAATACTTACATCATACCATGACGCAAACCAGAAACTAGGCATGGGAATTTCCATATCGTCATGGTAAATTCCACCAGTAAACCAATCTGAATCATTGGGTTTACGTCGTACCATCTTATCAAAAATTTCTTTTTTTCCATTGATGTTTTTTAATATGTCCTGTATGGGCAAATGACTTAATGCTTCCGCCATATCTATGGGCGGATTTTCAGGTGCTAAATCGTAAAATCTTGAGATACGGATCAAATCCTCCTGGGTTGCTCCCTCCGGTATTCTTGGTTTAAATTTATCGTGTTCCACACCATACAACCACGAAAAGAATAAAAGTTGCTCTGCTCCTCCCCTATACCAGTTACCCTGTTCCATAATATCACCCACTCTACCTACACCGGCGCCAAAACCTTGCGGAACCATTGCAGCATGTGAAGGATGGTCTAAAGCCGCTACGGCCATTTGCCATTCTGCGGTACTAGAACAGCCATACGTTCCTATTTTTCCGTTAGACCATTCTTGGTCTTTCATCCAACTAAATGCATCGTAACCATCTGTTAGTGGAACACCTAGTATATCCCATTCCCCCTCAGAAAAATAACGGCCCCGTTCATTCTGCACAACGTAGGCATACCCTCGTTTTACAGCTTCCAATGCTCTTTGGACGGTTCTTGTTTTTTGTTCTCCATCACCCCAAGAGTTGAAATTATATGGTGTTCTAGAGAAAATAATGGGTACTTTTTTATCGGTTTTGGGTCGATAAATATCCGTTGCCAATCGAATTCCATCACGCATAGGCATCATTACTTTTTGGTCAATAATGGCAATTTCCTCCATTCGTTCAAGAATGTTAGTATCCTCTTGAGCGGTAACCATTGCGCTAAATATGAAGAGGCAACAGAAGAGATACAGGTTTTTCATAAGGTGTTCTGGTTTTAAGTTATTCCTAAAAATAACTAAAATTCAGGACTTATATACGTGTTTATACTTTAGATATTTACATGATTTTCAGCTCTAAGTAACAAACACCGGCCGAGCTTTTTGGCATAAAAACTCAGTGACCTTTCATCCTAGATATAGCTTAAAGCTCAGATTCTTACCCTCAATATGATAAATGCATCAGCTATCTAAAAAATCGCTAAAAAGCTAAAATATGTGACATGGTGTATTCAACCGCACCAACTTAGTATCTTTGCAAGTAATACTCCTATAACTCCAAGAGTATCAATACCTATTATTAAAGCCTATGCCTTTTAAAAAATTACATCCAGAATTGCGTGAAGCAATGGAAAGATTACATATTTCAGAGCCCACACCCTTCCAAAAAACAGCTATTCCCATTGTAAAAAGTGGAGTAAACACGTATTGTGTGGCAGCTAAGGATAGTGGAAAAACAACTGCACTTATCCTCACAACACTACAAAAAATAGGTTTTAAGGCTGAAGGAAATGCACCTAGAGCGGTAGTCATAGTTGAAAATAAAACAAAAGCGCTAGAACTGTATGGTGACTTTTTAAAATTTACGAAGTATAGTAATATAAGGGTTTACGTTGGTTACGAAGAATTACATATCGATATCCAAAAATCAGAAATATTCGAAGGAGTAGATATTTTGATTTCCACACCCAAGACCATGAACAAATTATTTTTGTTGAATGGGGTAAGCACATCACAACTAAAGCTCCTTAGCGTAGACGATGCGGATTTTCTAATTCAAAAAATGGAATCCAGTGCTTTACTTTCTGTTGCTCAGAGCATTATAAAATGTCAATATGTGTTATATTCAGAAACTATGCATCCAAAG
>CBDUKC010000347.1:0-2597 GCA_965367705.1 uncultured Maribacter sp.
TACACCACATTGGACGGCAGCCCAATCGTTAAAAGTGAATCGGTACTGCTGGATATCCCACTAGCCACAGAGTCTCCTTTTTTTATGCTAACACCCCTATTTTGGCTTAGTTTACTTCTGGCTGTAGTGGTTTATACCACCTATAAAGACTATTCAAAACAAAAACGAACCCGCTGGCTGGACACCATGCTATTCATGGTCACAGGAGTGGCAGGGATTCTTATTCTGTTTCTCTGGTTCTTTACTGATCACTTGGCAACAAAACAAAATTTCAACTTTTTATGGGCCTTTGCTCCTAACTTCCTAGTAGCTTTTTACCTTTTCAAAAAACAAGCTGCATCTTGGCTTAGAACATATCTGTTTATTACGCTAGGATTACTAGTAATAAGCGTAATTTTGTGGCTGCTAAAAATTCAAGTATTTTCTTTGTTAATGATTTTTATTTTACTGGCTTTGGGAATCCGGTACTTGTTTCTTTTGCATCACTTTAAAAAAACCGCATAAGCTTTCTAGATAAAAGTACATTTTGTGTTTGAACTTGATACTTGCGCTTGAACTAAAAATTTTATGAATTTACTTACCGTTGAAAATATTTCTAAATCCTATGGCGAATTAGTTCTTTTTGAGAACCTTTCCTTTGGTATCAATAAAGACCAAAAGATAGCATTAATTGCCAAAAATGGTACTGGAAAAACATCCATACTTAATATTCTATCAGGTGCAGATAGTCCAGATACGGGCCAGGTTAGTTATAGAAAAAGTACCCGAGTGTCTTTTTTGGCTCAGGAGCCAGTAATGAACCCAGACCTCACGGTAGAGGAAACTATTTTCGCGTCAGATAACGAAGTGCTTCAAGTTCTTTCCAACTATGAAAAAGCGTTAGAAAATCCAGAAGATGCAGACGCCTATCAGAATGCTTTTGAGGCTATGGACCGCTTTCAAGCTTGGGATTTTGAGACACAATACAAGCAAATCCTGTTCAAGTTAAAACTAGAAGATTTAGATGCGAAAGTAGGAAAGTTATCTGGGGGTCAGAAAAAGCGTTTAGCATTAGCCAATGCCCTTATTAACAAACCAGACTTATTAGTATTGGATGAACCAACCAACCATTTGGATTTAGAAATGATTGAGTGGCTCGAAGAGTATTTCGCTAGAGAAAACATGACCCTATTTATGGTGACACATGATCGTTTCTTTCTAGAACGTGTGTGTAATGAAATCATTGAATTGGACAACGGGGTATTGTATCCTTATAAAGGAAACTACTCGTATTACCTTGAAAAGAAAGAAGCGCGGTTAGAACAAGAAACAGTAGAACAGCATAAAACTGAATTACTTTTTAAAAAGGAACTTACTTGGATGCGGCGCCAGCCAAAGGCTAGAACTACAAAGTCAAAATCCAGAATAGACGATTTTAATACGATTAAAGAAAAAGCAAGTCAACGCAGAAAAGACCACCAAGTTCAATTGGAGCTGAACATGGAACGGATGGGAAGCAAAGTGGTAGAGTTTGTGAAAGTGTCCAAATCGTATCCCAACAAACCTATTTTAAACAAGTTTGACTATAACTTCAATAGAGCAGAACGGATAGGGATTATTGGAAAAAATGGAACAGGAAAATCTACATTCCTAAATATTCTTGCTGGAATAGACGAACCAGATAGCGGGAAAGTCATTGTTGGAGAAACGATAAAGTTTGGGTACTACACTCAAAAAGGCATCAATATAAAAGAAGGTCAAAAAGTAATAGATGTCATACGAGAATACGGGGATTACATTCCCTTAATGAAAGGAAAACAGATTTCTGCACAACAGCTATTAGAACGTTTCTTATTTGATCGCAAGAAGCAATATGATTTTGTAGATAAGCTGAGTGGTGGTGAGCGCAAGCGCTTGTACCTCTGTACCGTACTTATTCAAAATCCTAATTTCCTAATACTTGATGAGCCTACAAACGACTTAGATATTGTTACCCTAAACGTACTTGAAAGCTTCTTGCTGGATTTTCAGGGCTGTCTTATGGTCGTTTCCCACGATAGATACTTTATGGATAAAATAGTAGATCACCTATTTGTCTTTAAAGGGGATGGTGTGGTAGAAGACTTTCCAGGCAACTATTCAGATTATAGAGCCTATGAGGATAGTCAGGTTACAGAAAAAAGACAGCAAAAAGAAGAAATGGATACAACCAAGACTACTTGGAAGAAAACCGAAACCACCAACAAATTATCCTACAACGACCAGAAGGAGTACAAGCAATTGGATCGGGATATTAAAAAAATGGAATCCAAGAAAGAGGACCTACAGGCAAAGTTTACCGATGCATCCTTATCCGGAGATGAAATTGCGGCACTGTCAATTGAACTTGGTGAATTATCCGATACTATTGATGCAAAAACCGAGCGTTGGTTTGAGCTTTCTGCCTTAATGGATGGATAATAGTTCTTTTTGTAATCCCCTAACCAAATAAAAATACAGTTTAACGACACCTTTTCTCGATTAGGTGTTTTAGACATGTGTGCAGTTCACCGAACGAATTATGCACTTGGTCCGAACTTCTGTCAGATACCGAGTAATATGGGTTGTTCGGCGAACGG
>CBDUKC010000348.1:0-2594 GCA_965367705.1 uncultured Maribacter sp.
TCTTTTCCACGTTCCATACTTTGCTTTAATTCTGTGTCTTGAAAGAGGGATATACTAATAAAGACAAGCATTGTGCAATATATGGGAACAAGAATTTTCATGGCTATTTAGTTTTAGGCACTAGTTTATAAATGCCTTTTCCTTCAATCGCAACGTAAATGAGCCCATCTGGTCCTTCTCTTATATCTCTTACCCGGCCTTCACCTTCCAATAGCTTTTCCCGCATAACAACTTTAGTTCCATCCATTACAAGTCGTTCCAAATATTGAAAGGCGAGTGATCCTACCAACAGGCTTCCTTTCCAACTCTCATAATTGTCCGAGGTTACGAAAGCCATACCACTTGGTGCTATAGAAGGAACCCAATAATGTATCGGTGGCTCCATACCTTCCATTTCTGTTTTCTCTGTTATAGGGGTACCACTATAATTGATGCCATAAGTAAGCAACGGCCATCCATAGTTAGCCCCTTTTTTAATAACATTTATTTCATCTCCACCTCGTGGGCCGTGCTCATGATCCCAGATTTTTCCAGTTTCAGGATGCTTTATCAAACCTTGTGGATTTCTATGTCCGTAGCTATAAATTGCAGTTTTTGCTCCATCTTCTCCCACAAAAGGATTGTCTTTTGGAATACTGCCATCATCCATTAAACGATATATCTTACCACCATCCCGAGTTATGTTCTGAGGGTTGTCATCCCTTGCCCCTCTGTCTCCAACCGAGAAGTAGAGATAACCTTCATTATCGAATGTAATTCTTGATCCAAAGTGCTGACCTTTTGTTGTATTTGGACCTGCCTTATATAGAATTTGGTTATCGACTAAAGCCTTATCCTTTAGTTTTGCTCTCATAATTGCCGTATTGCCTCCTTTTTCACCCCCATCTTCAGAGGTATAGGTCAGATATATCCACCCATTTTCGCTATAATTCGGGTGTAAAACAACATCCAAAAGTCCACCTTGACCTCGTGTATAAACTTCAGGAATATTGCTAATCATCGACTTTTCTCCATTAGAAAAATGAATTAATTCGCCAGATTTTTCTGTAATTAAAACACTGTTGTCGGGAAGGAACGCAAAGCCCCATGGAATCTGTAGCTCATCGATGAACAACTCAGCACTAAAAGGAGTATACTTCGCTGTAATTGCTTTGTTTTCAGGGTCTTGTGCGCAAGAAGAAATAAGCATTACAACGAATAAACCAAGGGAAAGCATACTATTTTTCATAAGACAACGTTAGAAATATGTTATAAGGTATCGTAAATTATTTTAAAGATAAAGAGAATTTATAAGTATAAACAATTACACCAAAGAATCTTAAAGACCCCAAATCTGTAAAATTCTTACCAAAACTCGACTTAACCTATGTACTCAAAAAAACCGTGGTATACGCTGTATGCCTTGTTGCTGATAATACTATCTGCACTCGGTTCATCCGCTATAGCAAATTCTAAAGTCCGTGTGGTTTTTGAAGAAGCCGTTGTGGTTCTTGTAAAAGCAGTTGGTAGTACCGATGTAGTTAGCGGTGTTACGGAACTGGAAAGCACATCTTCACTTCATATTCAAAACAAGTTAATACAGCCTACTAATGTAAAAAATACATTGTCTGCACCATTCTTCTCAACGATTATACAGGGCGCTGATGAAGAGGTTGGTTGTAGCGTACAAGGGTTTACTGTAGCACGGTTTAATCTTTGCGGCGCCTTTGATGATCGTACGGTAAGCCTTTCTGGTGGCCCATACAGTAATGTTTCTTGGCAGATACTAGGTGGTTCGTGTACGCCAGATATTAATGAAGATTGCCCCAATACGGGTTCTTGTTATACTCAGGTGGCAACCGGTACTACCTTTAATTTGCAAGCCAGTACTATTCCGGTTACTACTGGAGCAGAATATAGGGTAGTTGCAGACGGTCAAATTTTCTATTTTAAGGTAAAGAAAAGTACCATCACCCAAAGTTATGTGAAACAGGATAATATCTGTGGTGTGCCAGGTAGAATACAAATTACCAGTCTTTCAAGTGCATATGAATTTAGTATTGACGGAGGGACTTCTTGGCAAGGTCCCATATTTCCAAATTTGAGCCCAGGAACTTATAATGTTCTGGCAAGGCTTCAAAATACAGCCAATACCTGCGAGTATCCATACGAACCAATAACCATAAATCAACTAGATCTTGATATTGAGGCTACATTTATAGATGCACAGTGTAGCGGAGACACCGGTAGTATTACCGTAACCGCGAACAACGTGCCGGGTCCCTATAAGTATACCCTTTTAAATTCTAGCGGTGTAGCCCAGGAGTTTACCGCTTTTGTGGCAACTAATCCCTATACTTTTTCCGCTGTTGGTTTTGGAACTTACACAGTCCAAGTAGAAACGCAACAATGTACTGGTGATCCTTTAAACGGGATTAATCCTCCGAGACAAGCTTTTGATACCTCTGGTAATCCCATATTAATTGGAGCTGGTTTAAATGCTTTGGATGCCTCTACCGAGGTAAATAGTAGTTTTGGCTGTGCCACCATTAGCGATGTAGATATCACCTTGAATACGAACGGAGGTTCCGCACCTTATACATTTACCGTTAACG
>CBDUKC010000349.1:0-2582 GCA_965367705.1 uncultured Maribacter sp.
TTGTTCTTTTCCTTTTGAACATCCTTTTTCTTTGCTACTTGCTTTTTCTCTCGGATAACCTTAACCTCTTTCTGTACTTCTTGGGCCACTTTCGCCTTTTTGGAGCGTTCCGCCTTTGCTTGATTGGCCGTTTTTTTCTTACGCTTGCTATTCTCCGTTTCTACCAGACGCAACAACTCGGACACCAATGGCCTCTTCTTATTATCCTGAAAATACTTGTCCGCCGCAACATTCACCTTGTTTCCAAGCTGGATCATTCGCTGGTCGTGGTCGTACAACTCTTGATAGTTTTCCAGTTTGGACTTTACCTTGGCATTCAATTTTTCCAATCTGGCTGCTTCTTCCCTTGCTTTGGTTTCTTCTTCTTGTAATCGAGACCCGGTTTGTGCCATTTTACTTCGCTCTTTCTGCAGTTTGGCTATCGTTGCATCAAAACGGACTTTTCCGCGCTCTATCTTCTTCTTGGCCTTGTTGATCAAGGAGTAGGGGATACCGTTCTTTTGTGCTACCTCAAAGGTAAAAGAACTACCTGCCTGTCCTAACACAAGCTGAAAGGTAGGTTCCAAGGTTCTGCCATCGAACAGCATATTGGCATTGCTCATGTGCGGCAGTTCGTTAGCTAAAGCTTTTAAATTGGCATAATGGGTTGTTATGACACCATAAGATTCCCGTTCATAAAAAACTTCCAAAAATGCTTCTGCCAAGGCACCACCCAGTTCTGGGTCACTTCCCGTTCCAAATTCATCTATCAAAAATAAAGTTCGGTTGTTACAACGCTTTAGAAATTGATTCATGTTCTTTAACCGGTAACTGTATGTACTTAAATGATTTTCAATAGATTGGTTGTCCCCAATATCCGTAAGTATCTTATCGAAAAAGCAGACCTCGCTACGTTCATGTACCGGGATGAGCATGCCACTTTGCAACATTACCTGCAGTAAACCTATGGTCTTTAGCGTGATACTTTTACCTCCAGCGTTGGGTCCAGAAATAACAATAATTCTATTTTCATCGTGCAGCTCTATCGTTTGCGGATAGGTCTTTTCGTTCTTTAGCTTATTGTTCAAAAACAAGAGTGGATGGTATGCATCACGCAGATAGAGCCGGTTGCCGCTGTTTATTTTCGGCATTAAAGCATTGATATCTTGCGCGTGCTTTGCTTTTGCTGCAGTAACGTCTATCTGCCCCAAATAGTCCTGATAATCGCTTAAAAGCGCTCTAAACGGTCTTAGTTGATTGGTTAGTTGGTTTAAAATACGTTGTATCTCCTCCTTTTCTTCAAACTCTAAATTGTTCAACTCACGACTGTACCTTAACGCGGCCTCTGGCTCTATGTACACGATACTTCCTGTTTTGGAATTACCCATTACCGTCCCTTTGACCTTTCTTCGGTACATGGCCTTAACGGCAAGTACCCTACGATTTTCAACGACAGACTCTCGAATCTCATCCAAATAGTCCGATGTTTGATACGTAGCCAAGGCCGATCCGAAACTCTGGCTTATTTTACCGCGCACATGGTTCATCTGTCTACGAATGCTCAACAAGGTATCGGAGGCATTGTCCTTTACTTCTCCAAAACGGTCTACCACATTATGAATTAAAGCTGGAATTTCGGTATTGGGTTCCAGTTCCGAGACCGATTGCTGTAGCAGCGGATAGTATTCCTTGAATTTTTTAAAGAACTTTTGGTGTGTGGCAATAGACTCACAGATGCTCGCAATACGTTTAAAGCCCATCAGCTCCAAAGTCGTGTTGTCTATTTTGAGTAATTGTAATTCGGAGTTAATAGCATCGAAACCATGATTGGGAATTCGGTTATCGCTTATAAACGAGCCCAAGTATTCAGAGGTCTTGCCCAATGAATCCCGAATCTTAAGTTCTTCGGTTTCTGGAACTATTTCCAAAGCTAGCTGCTTTCCCAATGTTGTATTGCACCTTGAAGCTACCTGTGTTAAAACAGTTGGGAATTCTAAATCTTGAAGGGTCTTGCTGTATATGTTCGCCACGTATGTATAAAATCAGCAGCAAAGGTAAGGATTGAGAGTGAGAATGGGAATTTGAAAAATTTTGTTCGCTAAGGCACTTAGCGCTTGTTTATGGTGCTGACAAGTTCAAAAAATACACGTATAAAATTGATTTTAAATGTATTCCTTTTTCCTAATTTTGAAATCAAATTAAACGATAATGCTACCTGACATTCATTCTAGTTGGAAACCATTACTGACAGCGGAATTCGAAAAACCATATTTCAAGAGGCTCTCTGCATTTGTAGATGAGCAATATCAGCACCATGCCTGCTATCCTGAACAGGAGCAAATCTTTGCGGCATTTGATCAGTGCAATTTTGAACAGACCAAAGTCGTAATTCTAGGACAAGACCCCTACCATGGGCCACATCAGGCGAATGGGCTTTGCTTTTCGGTTCAGGATGGCATTAAGCACCCTCCTTCGCTAGTAAATATTTTCAAGGAGCTTCATTCAGACTGCAACAAACCCTATCCGGAAAGTGGCAACTTAGAATCTTGGGCTGAACAAGGTGTTTTACTGTTGAACGCTACACTTACAGTCCGTTCCGGAGA
>CBDUKC010000350.1:0-2574 GCA_965367705.1 uncultured Maribacter sp.
GTAAGGAAATACTCTTGTAAAATATTTAACTCTACATCTCCTTTTCTAAAGGTATCCGATGCTCTAAGTGCTAATTCCTTAGAACCACCACCACCAGGGATAACTCCTACACCAAATTCTACAAGTCCCATATACGTTTCCGCAGCAGCGACTACTTTATCTGCGTGTAAGGATAACTCACAGCCACCACCTAAGGCCATTCCATGCGGAGCAGCAATTGTTGGAATAGAGGAATAACGCATACGCATCATGGTATCTTGGAACATTTTTATCGCCATATTCAGCTCATCATATTCCTGCTCTACAGCCATCATGAAAATCATACCAATGTTGGCACCGACAGAGAAATTTGCTGCTTGATTACCAACAACCAATCCTTGATACTCTTTTTCTGCTAAATCAATAGCCTTGTTTAAGCCGGCTAAAACATCACCACCTATCGTATTCATTTTAGACTGGAACTCCACATTTAAAATTCCATCACCTAAATCTTCAACAACAACCCCCGAGTTTTTAAATACTTCTTTAGATTTTCTAATGTTGTCCAGAATGATAAAAGCATCCTGACCTGGCATTTTAACCATATTCTTAGATGGGATATCATAGAAATACGTAGCGCCTTCTTTTACCGTATAGAACGATGAAATTCCTGCCGCTTTCATTTCTGAGACCCATTTTGCAGCTTCTTGATGCTCTGAAGCTATAAACTCCAAACCTTTTTCAAGACCTACGGCATCCCATATTTGAAAAGGACCATGCTCCCAGCCAAAGCCAGCCTTCATAGCATCATCAATTTTATAAAGCTCATCTGTTATTTCTGGGATACGGTGCGATACATAAGCGAACAACTGTCCAAAACTCTTTCTGTAAAATTCACCTGCCTTGTCTTTTCCGCCAACTAATACAGCAAATCGATCAACAACCTTATCGACTGTTTTTGTTAGTTCCAAGGTGGCAAACTTGGCACTCTTTTTAGACCGATATTCCATCGTATCCAAATCAAGCGTTAGTATTTCAGTCTTACCTTTGGCATCTTGTGATTTTTTATAAAAACCTTGACCGGTCTTGCTTCCTAACCATTTGTTTTCCATCATGGTGGAAATAAAGTCAGGCAGCGCGAACAACGCATGTCTTTCGTCTTCTTTACAATTATCGGCAATTCCGTTGGATACATGCACCAAGGTATCCAAACCAACAACATCTACCGTTCTGAACGTGGCCGATTTTGGTCTGCCGATAACTGGTCCCGTTAATTTGTCTACTTCTTCAACGGTCATTCCCATTTCCTTAACGGCATGGAATAAGCTTTGGATACTGAAGATACCAATACGATTCCCTATAAAGGCAGGCGTATCCTTAGCAACTACAGATGTCTTTCCTAAAAACTGTTCTCCATATCCGTTTAAAAAGTCCAATACTTCAGGTGAAGTTTTAGGTCCAGGGATTATTTCAAATAATTTTAAATATCTAGCAGGGTTAAAAAAGTGCGTTCCACAGAAGTGCTTCTGGAAATCATCACTTCTTCCTTCACTCATGAATTTGATTGGAATACCCGAGGTGTTTGATGTGATTAAGGTACCAGGCGTTCTGTGCTTTTCAAGATTTTCGAATACCATTTTTTTGATATCCAAGCGCTCAACGACTACCTCAATAATCCAATCCACCTTGCTGACTTTTGCAATATCGTCCTCAAGATTACCCGTGGTAATTCTATTGGCAAATTTTTGATGGTAAATAGGAGAAGGCTTTGATTTCAAGGCGGCAGTCAACGAATCATTGACCATCCTATTTCTAACTACCTTATCTTCTAAGGTAAGTCCTTTCGCCTTTTCCTTATCGTTAAGTTCTCTGGGTACGATGTCCAATAGTAAAACTTCTACCCCTATATTGGCAAAGTGACAAGCGATACCGCTTCCCATGATTCCAGAGCCAACAACTGCTATTTTCTTAATGTGTTTGTTCATGTACTTTACGCTGATATTAATGATTTGAAGTATTTTTGGTATATATTTTTTTGTCCGCTATAAGCTTGTTTATGGTTTCCGAAACCTCAAAAAAATGAGTTAGTTTTTCCGGGTCAACCTCTTGCTTCACTACCTCATTAAAACGCATTACTACGTCTTTGGAATCCTTTCTCTTTTCGAGTCCAAATTCTGTTAAATGAATTAAGACACCACGGCCGTCTGCAGGATTGGGCTTACGTTCTATAAGTCCTTTTTCCTCCATACTTTTAAGTATTCTAGATAGGCTTGTGGCTTCCATGCCCATTTTGGGTCCTAAAGCTGTAGAAGGCGTACCTGTTTTTGGGTCTATACTTAACATGGTGAAACCTATCGCCATAGTGGTTTCAAAGTTTTTTGCCTCTTCATTGTACATTCTGGCAACGGCTTGCCAAGTTGCACGAAGTGCATAATCTATGGTGATTTCCTTCATTAGACTTAAGGTTGGTCCCCAAATATAAGTAAAATTTATTATGCATGCATAATAAATTAGTTGAAATGTAGTACTAAAATCCTGTTTTGTAGCAGTTAAGAATTTCGGTGGTCCCTTTTCTTTAGTTCGCTGCTTATTAGG
>CBDUKC010000351.1:0-2556 GCA_965367705.1 uncultured Maribacter sp.
GAAAACTCAATTGCTGCCATCCGTGAAAGCATCCGTTTGGGAGTAGAAATTGTTGAATTGGACATCAGGGTTACCAAAGATGACAAATTAGTGGTAATGCACGACCGTACCGTAGACCGAACCACCAATGGTACTGGTAAAGTTGAGATGCTCAGTTATGAGCAAATACAGCAACTTCATCTTAAACATAATAACCACCTGACCGAAGAACAGGTTCCTACTTTTGAAGAAGTGCTTTTGGAAACAAAAGGGAAAATTTTAATTGATGTGGACTTTAAAGCTGCTCCTAAACATATTGACAAAGCCCTTGCGCTAATCAAAAAACATAATATGGAAGGGCAGATTATCTTCTTTTTGTACGATTATAAGCTATCTCCAAAACTTCATGAGAAAAGTCCGGAAATTAAAATTATGCCTAGGGCCCATAGCCAGGATGAAGTAGAAGAAATTCTAAAGTGGGATTACATTAAAGTCATCCACGTTGATGAAAGTTATTATGATGATGCACTTATGAAGCATATTTTAGATGCTAACGTTCGAGTATGGATGAATGCTTTGGGCAAATATGACGGCATGGAAAAAAATGAGAAAAATTCCGGTTTTAAAGCTTTATTAAAGCTAAAAAACATTAATATCATTCAAACAGACCTTCCAGAGGAATTAAATGAATTTCTTTTAATCGAAAAGTAACCTATTCCATAATGCCGCATCAGATGAAACTAAAACCATTTACCCTCATTTTAAGCCTTCTAACTTTGTTAATCGTAAATGTTGGTTACGCTCAAGACAACGAAGAGCTTAATACCCATGGTCACAGCCACTACAAGTCCTTTTCTAAGATAGCTGGTCATAAATTAATATTTCCCTCTGAAGTTCCTGATCGCATTATCGTTAATCTAACTGCGGACCCGACCCACAGTTTTGCCGTAAACTGGCGCACCCAACAATCCGTAGATTCCGCTTTTGTAGAAGTTGCCCTAGAATCCCACGGACCGGAATTAAGACTATCCGGTAATTCTAGGAGAATATTGGCCAAAACACAACTGTTCGAGAACGAAAATATACGGGACAAAGAACCCAAAGTGCTTGCTGCTTACCACTCGGCTTTGGTAGACGGTCTAGAACCTGGTAAAACTTATGTATACCGTGTTGGATATGGAACACCGAACGCGAATACTTGGAGCGAATGGTTTCAAATAGAAATGCCTGATGCAGATATAAATACCCCTTTCAGCTTTGTATATTTTGGAGATGCGCAGAACGATGTAAAATCCATGTGGTCTCGAGTCATTCGTAAATCTTACAAAATGGTGCCGGATGTTGATTTTATGCTGCATGCCGGTGATTTGATCAACCATAGTGAATCCAACGAGGAATGGGGTGAATGGTTTTACGCAGGCAGCTACATTCACGCCACAGTACCAAGCGTAATGACGCCCGGTAATCATGAGTATAAGGATGGGGAGCTTTCCAAACTGTGGAAACCCCAGTTCAACCTGCCGCAAAACGGACCTCAATTGGAGGATATGGAAACCTACTATACGCTGGATTACCAAAATATGAAGTTGATTTCCTTTGATGCGGAACAGTTTGATGAGCACCCTAGATCTCGTAAAAAAGTATTGGAATGGCTTGAAAAAACCCTATTCACAAATACCCGTAAATGGATAACGCTTTTTATGCACTACCCTATTTATTCTACCGCTAAGGGGCGTGATAACAAAGTATTACGGGAAGCGTTAAAACCCTTAATTGACAAGTACAAGGTGGATTTGGTATTGCAAGGCCATGACCATACCTATGCCCGTGGAAACGACTTAAACAAAGACCAAGGAAAAACCATTATTTCAGATGTTGGGACTATCTATGCCGTATCCGTTAGTGGACCTAAAATGTATGAATCCCAAGATCAGGATTGGATGGCACGCCGTGGTGAATTCACTCAATTGTTCCAGA
Organism: uncultured Maribacter sp.; assembly: GCA_965367705.1. Lineage (GTDB taxonomy): Bacteria > Bacteroidota > Bacteroidia > Flavobacteriales > Flavobacteriaceae > Maribacter. The sequence continues at coordinate 1,957 of CBDUKC010000351.1, forward strand.
TTATTACGGTTTCTAAAAACACCATAAAATACCAAGCCTTTACACCTTTAGGAGGATTGTACGATAGTTTTGAATTACAAAAAGATGATACCGGAGCAAAAAAACTCATCAATCAAGAAGTAGAACTTCCTTTACGGTTGAAAAAGAATCTGATTGGGGAGTAAATCTTATAGTGGTCTTATACCCTTACAACACTTTAATAGAAAATAAAATTCCGTAGTAATGTATATGTGAATCCTCATCTTCATTATGCAATGGAACATGCTTTCGTATAATGTATGGTGTTTTCGCCTTTAAGATTTTCTCACTTATAGGCTGTAATCCTATTCAAAAAAAACAACAAAGAGCCTTACCTACCCTAATTTCACTTGCACATTAGAATTTATGACACTCCTTTATCTAGTCATTATTGCATCTTAATTGCATTATAATCGCAATTCAGTTGCATTAATGTTTTTTATTATTAATTTTGCCGACGTAACGGCTGTGTCACACAGCCATTGAACATAAGAGAATCCAATAGTAAAGTATCCATTGGACCATAAGTTAATGAGCGTTTATAGTGAACAACAAAAGCTTACAAGCTACAGTCAATTGCAG
>CBDUKC010000352.1:0-2552 GCA_965367705.1 uncultured Maribacter sp.
AGGAAAGAGATAGTCTCTCAGTGGTTTTTGACCAAATAGGAAGTCCTACGTACGCGGTTGATCTTGCGCGGTTTGTTCTATTGTTGATACAAAAGGATACTGCAGCGTTTGGGGTTTATCATTATAGTAACGAAGGAGTCGCTAGCTGGTACGATTTTGCCAAAGCCATATTTGAAGAAGCCAATATAGATATAGAGCTAAAACCAATAAGAACTACAGAATATCCTTTACCCGCAAAAAGACCGAGTTATAGTGTAATGGATAAGGCAAAAGTAAAAGCGAATTTTAAGCTACGGATTCCCCATTGGAGAGATAGTCTTAGGTTGGCCCAGAAAAATTATAGGTCCCAGTAAGTAACATATTCAATAGCTGAAAATAACCCATAAATACATCAAAAATTTGATGTAAGGGATAAGTGTACGCTGCAAATTAAAATTCTGTGTACTAACCAGGCTCAGGCAAGTATTCGTATTGGTTTCTTTAAAAAAATAAAATATATAGTATGAAAATAGTAGTAACAGGCGGACTCGGGTTTATAGGGTCCCATACCGTAGTAGAATTACAAAACCAAGGTTTTGATGTTGTCATTATAGATAACTTATGTAATTCTTCGGAAGATGTTTTAGAGGGAATAGCAAGTATTACGGGTAAAACGGCCATTTTTGAAAATTTAGATTTGAGGGATAAAGCTGATGTCAATTCATTTTTTCAGAAGCACACGGATATAAAAGGGGTAATTCATTTTGCTGCTTACAAGGCAGTTGGTGAAAGTGTGGCAAATCCATTAGCCTATTATGAAAACAACCTTCATAGTCTTGTTTATTTATTACAGCATTTATCTAAAAAGGGTAATTCTAATTTTATTTTCAGTTCTTCTTGTACCGTATATGGCCAAGCTGAAATTGTTCCGATTACGGAAGATTCACCTGTGGTACCGGCAGAATCTCCTTATGGTAATACCAAACAAGTTGGAGAGGAAATAATTAGAGATGTGTGTAAAGTATATAATGATTTGAATGCTATTGCATTGCGTTATTTTAACCCAATGGGAGCGCATCCTTCTACGGAAATTGGAGAACTGCCTTTAGGTGTTCCTCAAAATTTAGTGCCTTTTATAACCCAAACAGGGGTTGGACTTAGAGAAGAACTTAGTGTTTTTGGAGGTGATTATAATACGCCAGATGGTACATGTATTCGAGATTATATACATGTACAAGATTTGGCAAAGGCACACGTAATAGCACTTAAAAGGTTAGTGGAGAAAGAAAATGAAACTAATTTCGAAGTGTTTAATCTCGGAACAGGTACTGGAAGTTCTGTATTAGAAGTGATTGAAAGTTATGAACGTGTTTCCGGAGGCAAGTTGAATTATAGAATCGTGGATAGACGGCCTGGTGATGTAACCATGGCTTATGCAGATACTAGAAAAGCCAATGATATCCTAGGTTGGAAAGCAGAGACTACTTTAGATGATGCTATGAAAACCGCTTGGGATTGGGAGTGTAAAATTAGAAATTATAAGGAATTGATTTCAAGGTAGTTATTGAAACCTATTTTGGTGTAAAAAACTCCCTGAGCTCTTCAAAGGTTACCGGTTTTTTAATAAAGCCCTCCACTAAGTCATGCTCAAGTAATTCCTGTTTTTCTTTATCAACAAGTATAGAAGACAAAATATGAATATTGATCATATCTGTTTTATGCATCAATTGTTTTTCAAATAGTTTGAGGAATTCCCTTCCTGGCAGGACTGGCATATGAAAATCGAGCAAGACTAAAATTTTACAGTTTTCATCGGTACTATTAAAATTATTCAAATAGTCGATGGCATCGTACCCTGAGGCAAAGGAGTTAAAATGTTTTTGACATAAATGTTCGGTAATCATTTTTTTAATGCTGAATCTGAGTACTGGATCATCATCGACAAGTATGGTATGTGTAAAGTTCACAAGCTAGTCTTAGTTCAATATTAGTTTAAGTTCATCTAAAAGTAAGAAAAGTACTACTTTAAAAATAATTTATTTACGGATGTTTTTACCTAGCTTAAGGAAAAGAAGTTTCCAGTATTGTGCGTGGTAACATAAATTACCTACGATGAGATATTTACGAATAAAATATAGCAATTAAAATAGTAGACTTCAGGAATACTAATATTCAGTTTATCGACTATATATACCGATTATTACCCAAGAGATACCATAGTGGTGTTAAATAGACCTTTTTAGATTATAAACTTTACTATAGCTCTTAGCACAGTGTGTTCCTAGCGTTTTGCAACGATATGTGCTATTTTGGAGTTATCAGTCTATAATAACAATCAAAAAACCGTTATGAAGTAAAGATTAGCTGATTTTTGACCAAAAATTAATTAATACTCACCATCATCATCGTCACCACCACGCTGTCTTCCTTCGCCACGCTTTTTTTTCTGGTTTATACGGTAGACAAAAGAAAGCGTTATTTGTCGTTCGCGCCACTGAAACTCACTTTCTGAGGTAAAAAATGGGGTCTGTGTCAACGATATTCTTTTTCTTGAATTTAATAGGTCACTAACA
>CBDUKC010000353.1:0-2525 GCA_965367705.1 uncultured Maribacter sp.
AGCGGGTACCGTCAAAAGAAATCCAAGGTTGTTTTTAACGTTTGAAAACGATGGTTTTTGAATAATTTTCAGCGATTTTCAAAAATCGTATCGAATTACGCAATATGTAATTATCATATGATGGTATCGCAAAGAAGCTACGGAAGATTTTTGTTTTCTATGGATTGAGGATTATTTGCTTTTGGCTTTAAAGCTTGTTAGTGGTTATCTACCCGTAACCATAGGAGTGACAATTATATTTCTAAATTCAACAGGATGGTGATCTCCTTGTAGTACAAATGGACCGGGTTCTGCCTCATTACTATTCATGGCGCCACCGGTAATGGCAGGTATGCGCTGGTCGTTTATAATAACAATGCCATTCGCTTCTACAGTCACCCGTCTACCCACTAAAATAATGTCATAAGTTTGCCATTCCCCAGGATTACTAGCTACCACTTCGTTGGGCTCAAGAAAACCGAAAATGCTTCCCAATACATCATAATTGACTTTCTTTCCTTTACTATCATCAATCTGTACTTCGTACCTACCCCTTAAGTACACACCGCTGTTTCCATGTTCTGGATATCTAAATTCTATGTGCAGTTTAAAATCCATAAACTCCATATCGCTAATAAGGTTAGAACCCGCTTTGGGACTCTTTAATATGCCAGATTCCGCAACCCACTGATTATTTCCCTTAGCGTACCAACCCTCTAGATTTTCTCCATTAAAAAGAACTATAGGTGTACCCCATACCGGATTCTTAACATACGGTAGCTCAGGTGCTCTTACAGCCGACCATTTATATGAATTTCCATCGGGATAATATATGGTACCTTCTAAGGTGTCTCCATTAATTTTACCTTCAACCTTCAGCAATCTTTTCTCAGATTCCCACGGAACCGTAAAATCAAAGTAATCGTCCTTTATATTTATTACCGAAAGTGGCCTCGGGTAGCCACCGATATGTAAAAATCTACCCACTTTTGTGAATCCCCAAGGTTTTATTTCTAGCCATGATGGAGCATCATTGCCATTGTGATTTATAGTCATATCCCAGCTTCCTTCAAATGCGTCAACGTTATGTTGTGCACTTACTGTCGCAGGGAGAATCGTCATAAGGATAATAAGGGCCGCTTTATAATTATTCAAATTCATATGCTTTAATCTTATTTATGTTAGTTTAATCATAGCACCTATCATATCTAAGCCTATAGACTGGCAAACCCCATCTTTGTTCATTTTCTTCATTGTATCAATATCCCATTTGTATACATCATCTGCCATGCCCCATAATGCTCTGAACTGTTCTACAAAAAGCTTATCGTTCTCTGGAGTGGTAAACTCTGGTTGAATTTGATCCGTAGCCTTATCCCTTGAAGCCCAAATTGCATTTACGGTCTTCTCAATATTCTCCGATAAATCAACCCCTACCAACGTTTTTTCTTCTGCGCTACCTAAGTACCGCATCATAATTCCACGGCCGGCGAGATAGTCCCTTCCATGTTCGGGTCCAAAACTTGATAAACATGGCGCTTCTCTAACTATGCCATCCACATTAGAAACCAATGCGTTCTTTACCCCTAACCCAATTTGTTTTATTAAGCTTCTTAGTCGCGATTCATACGCACTTACATCAAAACTAGAGTCTATTTCTTTTGATATAAGATATTGAGACAACTTATTCTTAATGGCCAACATATCGGTCAAAGCCGCCACTAGCATGCCTTGATCACCAGTCCAAACCCAGCCTTCCGCCCATGGAGGGTGTATTTTTTCTTGATACGTAGAACCTTCAAAAAATGCCATCGGTCGCTCTTGAACCAACGCACCGGAGTTGGCCAACTCCTTTAAATATTGATATTCATTTAATTTAAACCACTCATTGAACCATATCCATTGGCGGTAGGCCATATCTAGATACTTCTCGTTATCTTCTATGTTCTCATTCAGTGATAAGCGGTAGATTCGTGAAGAAAGCAAGAACAACAACACATTGGTAACGGTATTCTTTACGCCTAAACTGTCACCATTGGCATCGCCATTTCTACAGCCGTGCAACACAGGATTTGCAGCATCAGTATGGTCATAGGCCGTTTCCCTTTTATATTCCCAACAAAGGTCGGTCGATAGTTTTAGGTATTTATCTGCGAGTTCTTTATCCCCTATTCTTAAAAGGTGCTTTCTTGCATTGAGCGCCATAAGGCCCCACCAGCCAAAATCATCGGCCCAAAGTGTTCCTGGGTCATAACTATTGAAAAAAGTAAGATTTTCACTTAACATGTTACCTACTTTTTGTTGAATAGCCCGTACCTGTTGGTCATTTGGCCAACGCTGCTGTAAGGCTTCAGCAAAAATAAGACAGGCGTCAAACGTATTTCCCCTTTTCCAGAAGTCTTGAAAATTCCATACGTCCTTAAATCGGTTAAACATAAGTAATGCTTGTTCCTTTAATAACGAATTATTAGTTTTTGATTCGTTGCATGCCCATGTCAGTAAGGGTGACGCCGTCGCAACTGCAATTGCAGAAACACCTGAAACTG
>CBDUKC010000354.1:0-2494 GCA_965367705.1 uncultured Maribacter sp.
CATCTGGGCTCCATCTAGGACTTCCACTATTTGCTCTGTCCGTGGTAAGGTCAAAAGAAGATCCTGAATCTGTATTATAAATCTTGATTTGGGCCATCGTATTGCCAGCAGTCTGCACAAAGGCTAACCATTTGGAGTCTGGAGACCATTCGTATTCCGAAATGCCTTCTTGATTCGATGATATTTTTTTACGTACACCACTCCTCACATCAAGTGTATACATATTGTTTTCTAAGTCTGAATAAGCAATCCACCGTCCATCTGGTGAGGGTACTCCTCTAAACCGAAGCACATCACCATCTTTACTAATTTGTTTCTGTTTACCCAAGCCATTTGATGGCATGCTAATGAATTCGAACTCACCGGTCTCATCAGATAAGGTATATATATCCTTTCCGTCAGATGAAAAAACAGCATCTCTAAACCGAACACTTTTATTTTCTGTAAAAGAAATAAAGCGACCGTCTTTTGTTGGCGCAACAAAGACCCTACCTCTAGCGGTAATCACTACATGTTCTCCCTTAACATCTGGATGAACAGAAGTAACATACTGCATTGGATTGTCATCCCATTTTTCTCTGAGTTGATCTAAATCAGATACCAAATGAATGTTGATCTTATTTGTTTTGTTTGACGCAATGTTATACTGCCAAAGGTCCGCACCTATTTGATATACCAAATTTCCATTTGAAATATTCGCATAACGCACATCAAAATCCTTATGAGTGGTGTGTTGTTTTAAGTCTCCTCCATCACTGTCAATTGACCAAATATTCATGGTGCCATCCCTATCGGATATGAAATAAACTCTTCCATCAGACCACATAGGATGGTGACTTTCTCCTGTATGATCATTGGTTAACTTAATCGCCTCCGGTGTCCCTTTCGTGAATTTATACAACTGTCTAGCGGTACCGCCCTTATACCTTTTCGTTACATTACGATGGTAAGCTGGCCTTACAAAGTATACCGTATTTCCTGTAGCATCGAAAGAAGCTTCGCTGGCTTGGGCTAAGGCAATTCTCGATTTTTCTTTAGTTTCTAGGTCTATCGTCACCAGCTGATTATCCGGAACCTTAGCATACGCTCGTGTATGATAGACTACTTTACCATCCGGCGTCCACGTATTAACAACGGAAGCATCGGCCTCATAGGTCCACCGTACCGGCAAACCGCCTTTCACAGGCATGGTATACACCTCGGTAGGACCTTCATAACTAGCAGAAAACGCAATTTGAGTACCATCCGGGGAAAACGCAGCAAAACCTTCTTCTTCTTGGTGCGACGTGAGGCGCTGTGCTAAACCACCCTGCAGGGATACCGTCCATAAATCTCCTTCGGCAGAAAACACAATAGTATTGTTATGAATGTCTGGGAATCTATAATATCCTTCAAAACCTTGCGAGAAAACAAGGGAAGAAACAAAAAAGGAAGTAATGAGTAAAAGCACGGTTTTAGGTAGGGTTGTGAACACGAGAATACGTTTTGATTAATATATATACGCCTAAATTTAATCAACAAATCTTAAATAGAACTGCATGTTCTATATTTAATGCTATTGTACCTTTGCAACGTTACCTATGAAGAAGAAACATCATCATTATAGAGCATACAAACCTTTTGGTGTGCTAAGTCAGTTTACATCGGGGGAAGAACGTCAATTGCGAAAAAAGAGATTTTTATCGGAGCTGTATCAATTTCCAGTAGGCACCATGCCTATTGGGCGTTTGGATGAAAAGTCAGAAGGTTTGCTACTCTTGACTACCGACGGTAAGCTCAGTGATGAAATTAACAGCAGTGGAATAGAAAAGGAGTATTATGCACAATTGGACGGAGTTATTACTGCAGATGCCTTAAAAGAGCTAAGAAAGGGCGTTACCATTGGTGTCTTAGGAAATACCTACACAACAAAATCATGTTTGTCAGAAATGATAGCACCACCAGATTTTTTGCCAACGGCGCATCAGAAACTGCGTATTGGTGTGCATAGGCCTACATCTTGGATTTCCATTGTCCTTAACGAAGGAAAATTTCGTCAGGTACGCAAAATGACAGCTTACGTAGGCTTTCCAACCTTAAGACTAGTTCGTGTACGTGTTGGTAAAATTACTGTGGAAGGGCTATCTGAAGGAGAAGTTGTGGCGCTTACAGAAATAGTACTTTAAGCTTTGGGTTTCGATGAAGAAAACCTAGAAAACAGGGTTAGTTTTTTCTTCGTATTAATAAAATAAACACCAGTAAGTAATACCAAGGCTGCAATGGCCGACTGTGTCGTAATCTCTTCATTTAAAAAGTACCAACCTAAAAGCATAGCTATAATCGGATTCACATAGGAGGAAGTTGCCACCTTTTCAGGGGAAACGACACGTAGTAGATAATTAAATGAGGTAAAGGCAACAATACTACCGAATATAATTAATAGAAACATAGACAATTGTACTGGCGTACTCCATACTAAAGGAGAAATCCACTGCTCTCCTCAAAGCAAACTGAT
>CBDUKC010000355.1:0-2395 GCA_965367705.1 uncultured Maribacter sp.
GGGTTTACACCGCCATATTCTCCAAAATATTGTAAATCCTGTAAATCGTTCGCTGCTTTCTGACTCATAATCGTATGATTTTATATGTAAAGCTACCTTTTGTAAGATTAATTGTCAATAGAAATGTATTTTATCAGAATATAAAACTATATTTTTAAAATATTTAGATAATATAACTAATATGTAGTGTGTTATATCCATATAATAAGAAAACCATTCTTTATGAAACTAGATACTACCGATTTAAAACTGTTGAATTTGTTGCAGGATGATTGTAAAAAGACAACAAAGGAATATGCCCACCAGTTAGGACTTTCGACTACAGCTGTTTACGAGCGCATTAAACGATTGGAAAAATCGAAAACCATTAAAAGCTATGTAGCTTTGGTCGATACAGTTCAGGTAGACAAAAGTTTTACGGTATTCTGCCATATAAAACTCGTTCAGCATACTAGGGATTATATCAAGCAATTTGAACGGGAAGTTTTGCAATTAGTAGAAGTGGTGGAATGCCATCACTTAAGCGGAGATTATGATTATCTATTAAAAATAGTGGTAAAGGATATGGAAGATTATCGCAATTTCATGGTGTCTAAGCTTACGGCCATAAACCATATTGGGAGTACGCAGAGTTCTTTTACCATCAAAGAGGTAAAGCATTCTACGGTAATCCCGCTTTAAAAACAGAAAATAGTATTAATTTTGAAGTAATTTGAAAATATAGAAGTTATGAATCAATATGATGTAGCCATTATAGGCTCGGGACCTGGAGGATATGTTGCCGCAATCCGTTGTGCCCAACTGGGAATGAAAACCGCAATAATTGAAAAATATCCAACTTTAGGAGGTACTTGTTTAAATGTGGGATGCATACCTTCTAAGGCATTGTTGGATTCTTCGCATCATTATGAAGATGCCGTAAAACATTTTGAAGAACACGGTATTGAAATTCCTGGGGAAATCAGAATAAACCTAGAGAAAATGATTGGTCGTAAGCAAGCGGTTGTAGACCAGACCACCAAGGGCATTGAATTCTTGATGGATAAAAATAAAATAGATGTGCTTCAAGGTTTGGGGAGTTTTAAGGATGCTACCCACGTTAACATAACAAAGGAAGACGGGAGTACAGATACTATAGAAGCCAAGCATGTTATTATCGCTACAGGTTCTAAACCTTCTACACTTCCTTTTATCGAGGTAGATAAAGATCGAATCATTACTTCCACGGAGGCTTTAAAGTTGAAGGAAATACCGAAACACATGATCGTGATTGGCGGCGGTGTTATTGGACTGGAGCTTGGTCAGGTATATAAAAGACTCGGCGCAGAAGTTACGGTTGTAGAATATATGGATCGCATTATCCCAACTATGGATGCTGCACTTTCCAAGGAACTCATGAAGGTGCTTAAAAAGCAAAAAGTGAAATTTGCCCTTTCCCACAAGGTGAAATCTGTAGAGCGTAAAGGCGATACCATTACGGTTAAGGCGGATGATAAAAAAGGCAATGAAGTTGTTTTTGAAGGCGATTACTGTTTGGTATCCGTAGGAAGAAGTCCGTTCACAAAAGGACTTAATCTAGAAGCAGCGGGAGTTCAATTGGACGAGCGTGGCAGGGTAGCTGTAGACGGTCACCTAAAAACGAATGTGGATAACATCTATGCCATCGGAGATGTAGTTAAAGGCGCTATGTTGGCGCACAAGGCAGAAGAGGAAGGCACCTTGGTCGCCGAGCAGTTGGCAGGTCAAAAACCACATATCGATTACAATCTTATTCCAGGCGTTGTATATACCTGGCCAGAGGTTGCTGCCGTTGGGAAAACCGAAGAAGAATTAAAAGAAGCCGGAGTCGCCTATAAGGTAGGTCAGTTTCCTATGCGTGCCTTAGGCCGCGCAAGGGCAAGTAACGATATAGACGGGTTTGTAAAAATATTGGCCGATAAAACAACCGATGAAGTATTGGGCGTACACATGATCGGTGCACGTTGTGCAGATTTGATTACCGAGGCGGTTACCGCAATGGAGTTCCGCGCATCTGCCGAGGATATTGCACGTATGAGTCATGCACACCCAACCTATGCGGAAGCAGTGAAGGAAGCAGCATTGGCAGCAACGGAAGATCGTGCCTTGCATATTTAGAAGGAGTGCTTTTCGTCAATTTAATAGGACAGAAAATTCATAACCAAAAAGCAGCCGTTAACGGCTGCTTTTTTTAGTTTCTAAAGTATTTTAATCCTATTTAGTTCTTGTGGCTCCCATCGCAATAAGGAGGATTACTTGTTTTTTTACAGGTGCATAAAAAGGCCGATTTGTCCTCTTCAACACTAAATCCTAAAGAAGGTGGTTTGTTATGTGCTCTATGTGCACCATCACAAAAAGGTTGATTTGTACTATGGCT
>CBDUKC010000356.1:0-2385 GCA_965367705.1 uncultured Maribacter sp.
AAGATCCTCCACCTTTTACTAATGGTTTTAACACGTCTGGCAAATCATTCATCTCTTTAGCAATCGCATCATTGTTGATAATCTTTGCAGCACGCTCCAATAATCTGGAGTGTAGATAGAAAACATCCCCTGGATATGCTTCACGTCCCGGTGGTCTTCTTAACAATAAAGAAACCTCACGGTATGCAACAGCTTGTTTTGATAAATCATCATATATAATAAGTGCTGGACGACCTGTGTCCCTAAAGTACTCTCCAATAGACGCACCAGCAAACGGAGCATATACCTGCATTGGCGCAGGATCAGATGCGTTGGCAGCTACTATAGTTGTGTACGCCATTGCGCCCTTGTCTTCCAATACCTGAGCAATTCCTGCAACAGTAGAAGCTTTTTGACCAATAGCAACATATATACAATATACTGGTTCACCAGCATCGTAAAATTCTTTCTGATTCAAAATGGTATCGATACAAACCGTAGTCTTACCCGTTTGACGGTCGCCAATGACCAATTCCCGTTGTCCTCTCCCAACAGGAATCATAGCATCAATCGCCTTTATTCCGGTTTGTAAAGGTTCTGTAACCGGTTCTCTAAAAATTACTCCTGGTGCCTTACGCTCCAATGGCATTTCATACGTTTTACCAGCAATAGGTCCTTTACCATCTATAGGTTGTCCTAAGGTATCTACAACTCTTCCCACAATTCCTTCACCTACATTGATAGATGCGATACGTTGCGTTCGCTTCACCGTAGTTCCTTCTCCGATTGCTCTAGAGTGACCTAATAAAACCACACCAACATTATCTTCTTCCAAGTTCAAAACGATTCCTTCCAAACCACCTTCGAACTCTACCAACTCCCCATACTGCACGTTGGCCAAACCAAAGACCCTGGCGATACCATCACCTACTTGCAATACTGTTCCTACTTCATCCAAAGTAGCGGTTGCATCAAAACCTGATAATTGTTGCTTTAAAATTGCTGATACCTCAGCGGCTTTTACTCCTGCCATTTTTCTAAGACGTTAAATGTTAGACGTTAGACACTGCATGCCTATTTGTCTTACTAATTTATTATAGACTATTTGTAAATTCTCTTTTTAAATTGTTCAATTTATTGACGATACTCGCATCGTATTGTAAATCGCCAACTCTTAAAACAAAACCGCCAATGATATTCTCATCAACCGTATTTTCAATAGTGACCTCATTACCTGTAATGGTGGTCAATTGCTTTAAAATCTTTTTTTCCATTGCAGCATCCATGGGAACGGCAGTAGTCACGTAAGCGACATCCTTTCCTTTTTGTTGCTCATTAAGAATGATGAATTTTAAAGCCACTTCGTTTAAAATGGAAACTCTCTTGTTATCCACCAACATCCCGATCAATCCTTCGGAAATAGCGTTACTGCCCTTAAATATTTTAAGAAGCACTTCTTTCTTAGTTGCTCCTGAAATCACAGGGCTGGACAACATTTGGCGCAGTTCCTTACTGTCAGAAATGGTCGCTACAATAGAACGCATATCCTTCTCAACGGCATCTGTCGCCTTTTTATCCACTGCCAAATCTAAGATGGCCTTGGCGTAACGTATTGCTGCTCTAGATTCGTTCATTGTTTCTTACTTCAATTTGATATCTCCCAATAACTCGTCAACCAATTTCAATTGCTTGTCCTTATTGGAAAGTTCCTGCTTTATTACCTTTTCCGCTATTGCAACGGAAAGTTCGGCAACTTGATTTTTTATATCGGCCATAGCAGCTTTCTTTTCGCTTTCGATAGCGGCTTGTGCCTGTAATACAATCTTATCACCTTCTATCTTTGCCTGTTCCTTAGAATCGGAAATTAATTTATCCTTTATCTCCCTTGCTTCTTTTAGCATGGCTTCGCGTTCTGCACGCGCTTCCTTTAACAACTTATCGTTGTCTGCTTGAAGGTTTTGCATTTCTTTACGGGCATTCTCAGCTGCATCTAACGCGCTGCTGATACCTTCTTCACGTTCGTTCAAGGAATTTAATATAGGTTTCCATGCAAATTTTACCATTAACAAGATTAATGCTAATAAAAGAATGGTTTGTACGACAAATAAACCTGGGGAAAAATCGTTCACTAAAGTTTCCATAACTATAAAGTATATTGCTTGTTTTTTTAATTAAAACAATTCCCTGCAACCAACCGTTGCAGGAAAATGTCTTTACTAGTTTTTATTCTTATTTTCCTAAGAATAAGGCACCAAAAGCCAAACCTTCTAAAAGTGCAGCAATAATAATCATCGCAGTCTGGATTTTATTAGTTGCTTCTGGCTGACGAGCAATACCTTCCATTGCTTTTCCACCAATCTGACCTAGACCAATACCTGCTCCGATTACGATTAAACCGGCTCCAAT
>CBDUKC010000357.1:0-2301 GCA_965367705.1 uncultured Maribacter sp.
CTCAATCCTCTGGCGGGTGGCCATGAATATCCTCAAAAACGCTATCGAAGTTTTCACGAAGGTATGCGTTTAATTTTTTCTGATAATCATCTTTAAGCCAACTTAGAAAGTTATAGGTGCTTTTGCTGATACATTTAGCATACACTTGAATACGATTATCAATATCCTCGCGCAACAGTTTTGCCAATGCCAATGCATCATAAACATCTTCACTATTTTCTATACAGATATACCCATGATGGATTATCGATTTTTCCAAGACTACTTTGGAAGATTCTCCCGCAAAAGTAGCGTCCTTATACGTCGCTTTAATGTCAAAATAGGTATTGTCAGACTTTGCGAATTCCTCTTTGATATCATCGGAAAGATCGTGCTTAAAAACACCTTCAATCTCTTCATCATCCTTAATACGGTCAATGTAAAAATTAGGGGATTTAAAAATTGCCTGCCAATCCAAATCGGCTCCCCATGGACCAAAGCGATACATATTGTTACCTAAATCTATTACGGTAAATTTAGATTTATTGTTGAGAATCCTAGATCCCCTTCCTATCATCTGATAATACAATGTTAAGGATTTGGTTGCCCTATTTAAGATAATCGTATCTATGGTAGGCTCATCAAACCCAGTGGTAAGTATACTTACGGAGGATAAAATGGCATTAGGGGTTTCTCGAAACCATCTTAATATTTGCTTTCGTTGTTTTTTTGTCGCCGTATTGTCCAAGTGCATAATAGGCAAACCAGCATTCTGAAAGGTATGGTATACCTGTATGGAGGTTTCAATACCATTATTAAAAATCAAGGTTTTCTTATCCTTGGAATGTTTCATGTACGCTTCCAATAGCTTATTTAACATGGAAGGACTCGTATACAAATCAGCTGAGGATTTAACGGTATAATCTCCATTAGAACCAACTTCTAGGGAAGTAAGGCCCATATCGTACTGAAACGTTTCCGCCTTGGCTAAAAACTCGTTCTCAATGAGGTTTTCTATGGATTCGCCGGTAATAAGCTCATCATAATTGCCGTTCATTGGCAAATCCTTATTAGAACTTAAAGGTGTTGCGGTAACGCCAAGTAAGAAGGCGTTCTCAAAAAACTTAAACAATTTGGTAAAGGAATTGTAGTGGGCCTCATCCACTATGACCAGACCAACATCGGAAATATCCAATTGATCATCGTTTAGCCTATTGTTCAAGGTTTCTACCATGGCCACGTAGCAACTGTAGCGCTCTTGATCATCCAAGTTGGCTTTACTATTCACTACTTTGTTCACCACGCCAAAACTGGTAAGCATATCAGAGGTCTGATTACACAATTCCACCCTGTGGGTCATCACCAACACCTTTTTGCTGTGGTTTTTAAGGTATTGTCTTACGATTTCGGAGAAAATTACCGTTTTTCCACCACCTGTAGGTAACTGGTATAACAAATGAAAATCTTCTCGTTCGTTATCAAATTTTTCAAAAATGTTCTGAAGGGCGCCTTGCTGATAACTGTAGAGTTCCTTATCAGTCTTTCGCTCTTGTAATTCAAAAATAGTCTCTTGCATCATATCATTTTCGGAGGTGGGCAAAGATACGATCTTAAGTAGCTTTATACTAATCATTAGGACGAAAAGCGATTGCATGCCGATAAACATGCCCATTCTGGACAATAAAGCCAAGAAAATATGCAATTACTGGTTTTTGTTAAAGCTGGCAAAGATTACTAAGGAACGAAAGGGGCTCCACTAATTGGTTCAAGGTAATCGTCACTCATCCTTTTCTGAGGTGCAAAACAAGTTGAAATTTTACGACGTAAGAACCCTGTAACAACTAATTTTATACCTTACCAAGTACCCAATTCCTAGCACTTAACTTTAAGGTATGATGTTCTGATTTACCCTAAAAAGAGTATTCGAATCATAATTCAAATTATCCGCTAGCCATCGCTACCGCTTCTTTTTTAATGGCCGTTGCAAAATACATTTTCACCTTCCCCCTATTCTTTGCTTCTATCTCCCCGCGATATTCGCAAACAACGTCATCCTTAATAAGCTCATAGGTGCTATGGGAAATATTGATTTTTCCAGGTTCGGACATGGATTCCATTCTAGAGGCCACATTCACGGTATCGCCCCAAATATCATAGGCGAATTTTTTGGTGCCCACTACCCCTGCTACCACAGGCCCTGTATTGATACCGATACGAATATCAAATGTCAATTCACTGGCGGCGACATCTTTTTTGGTTGCTTCCACAAAGGCGGCAATTTCAAAAGCGGCACGCACCATGCGTTGTGCATGATCGGTTTCG
>CBDUKC010000358.1:0-2293 GCA_965367705.1 uncultured Maribacter sp.
ATACGGTTTTGTATGGATAGTATATTCACGATGTTCGATTACAGTTCCATATCGGCGCACATGATAAAAATTACGAGAGATGCGGAATTGGATATCGATAACGATTTGAGTAAAAGTTTTATAGAGAAAATATATTCCAGCGTTGAGGGCCGTAAAATAAGTGACCCCGTACGTTTTGTCTATGACAAAAAAATCGGAAAGGATACCTTACAGTTTTTGAAGGATAAGATGAACGTTGAGGATACGGATAGCATTATTCCTGGAGGTAGGTATCATAATAAAAGGGATTACCTTAGTTTTCCTAGCCTAGGGAGGCAAGATTTATTGTACAAAAAAATAACGCCATTGCCTGTAAAAGGATTGAGCTTGGAGGGAAGCTTGTTGGAGAAAATTGCGAATAAAGACTATTTGCAATATACGCCATACCATACCTTTTCCTATGTGTTGAAATTTTTACGTGAGGCAGCTCTAGACCCTAAGGTTAAGACCATTAAAATTACCGTATACAGACTTGCAAACGATTCACAAGTGGCGGCTTGCTTGTCTAATGCCGTTAAAAATGGTAAACAGGTAATTCTTCAAATAGAACTTAGGGCGCGTTTTGACGAGCATGCGAATATTAGATATGCAGAAGAGCTACAAGCTGAAGGTGTAAAGTTGATTTTTGGAGTTCCTGGGCTTAAGGTGCATAGTAAAATATGTTTGATCGAAAGAGAGGAAGAAGGACAGATGAAACGTTATGGTTTTATCAGTACTGGTAATTTCAACGAATCTACAGCCAAAATTTATACGGATTATACCCTGTTTACCGCAAATGTGCCAATTCTGAAAGAACTGAACAAAGTCTTCGATTTTTTCGAGACCACGTATAAAATAAATAAGTATAAACATTTAATTGTTTCACCGCATTATACGACCAAAGTGTTTAAGCGATTGATTGATCAAGAAATTGAAAATGCTAAAGCGGGTAAAGAAGCGTTCATCAAAATAAAAATGAACAGCTTCACATCTTATACTATGGTAGATAGACTTTACAAGGCAAGTAATGCAGGTGTAAAGATTCAATTGATTGTTAGGGGTATTTGCTGCTTAGTACCTGGTGTAAAAGGAATGAGCGAGAACATTGAGGCGATTAGTGTCATAGATAAGTTCTTAGAACACCCGAGAATGTTCATTTTCTGTAATGACGGTGATACAAAGGTGTATATTTCTTCTGCGGATTTTATGACCCGAAATCTAGAGAATAGGGTAGAGGTGGGTTGTCCTATTTACGATGCTGATATAAAACAAGAGCTGTTAGATACATTTGAAATTTCATGGGCGGATAATGTAAAAGCACGTCTGTTTAATGAGGCTCAGGATAATGCATATCGCAAGAATAAAAAGGAAAAGGTACGTTCTCAATTTGCGATATATGACTATTATCTGGATAAATTGAAGGACTAAAATAATCTAACATTGAATATAAGGAAGTTAGCGGCTATCGATATAGGTTCTAATGCTATTCGTTTGCTCACGCACAACGTCATCGAAGAAACAGGAAAAACAACCCAATTTCGGAAAAGTGCCCTAATAAGAGTGCCGGTTCGTTTAGGTGAAGACTCCTTTACTGTTGGAGAAATTTCCGAGCATAACGTGGAACGCATGGTAAAAACCATGAAGGCGTTTAAACTTTTGATGGAAGTAGCGGGTGTAGAGAAATATAGGGCTTGCGCTACCTCCGCAATGCGGGAAGCAAATAATGGGAACGAGGTAATAACAACCATAGCGGCCGAGACTGGAATACATATTGAAGTGATAGACGGTAAACAGGAAGCGGCTATTATAGCATCAACCGATCTTAAGGAGATTATTAGTCCTGATCAATCCTACCTTTATATAGATGTAGGAGGTGGAAGTACGGAATTTACGCTGTTTACTGACGGTACGATTAAACGGTCTAAATCTTTTAAGCTAGGTACGGTAAGGCTATTGAACAATATGGTTGATCAAGGCACATGGAATAAGTTGCATGAGTGGATTACCAACAATATAAAGAACGTTCCAAAGCTAAGTATTATCGGTTCTGGAGGTAATATTAATAAGCTCCATAGGATGTCTGGTCGTAAAGAAGGCCAACCATTATCTTATATTTGGTTGAATGCCCAATATCATTTTTTGGAAAGCCTTAGTTATGAGGAGCGCATCTCTGAACTAGGATTAAATCCGGATCGGGCAGACGTTATCATACCCGCCACTCAGATTTTTCTTTCTGCTGCCAAATGGAGCGGGGCAAAAAAGATACATGTTCCGA
>CBDUKC010000359.1:0-2284 GCA_965367705.1 uncultured Maribacter sp.
TTCACTCGAACTGACATTATAGTAAATGTTTAAATAATGCACCTAAAAGATACCAAGCCTAACATTTAAAGCCCAATCCTTGGAATAAAGCTCCTCTAGAAACTATCTTTGCACCTCAATACCTTATTTTTTGTCAAAATTGACCATTCCCGAACTGTTTTCAACAGCTCCTAACGTACAGGAACTGCAAAAGGCCATTGCCAAATCTGAACATACCACTCCGTTACATTTACAATTAAAAGGCCTAGTAGGGTCTTCCCTCTCCTTTGTTTTGGCGGAAGCATTCAAAAAGGCCGACGCTCCATTTCTACTCATTTTCAATGATAAGGAAGAGGCAGCGTACTATTTAAACGACCTTGAACTCATTATAGGAGATAAGGATGTGCTTTTCTACCCTGGTAGTTATCGTAGGCCATATCAAATTGAAGAGACGAACAATGCCAATGTGCTTTTGCGGGCCGAGGTACTTAACCGTATTAACTCAAGAAAAAAACCAGCGGTTATCGTTAGCTATCCCGATGCCTTGTTCGAGAAAGTAGTTACGCGTAAGGAGTTGGATAAAAACACCTTGAAAATTCAATTAGAAGATACCCTTTCATTGGATTTTCTAAACGAGGTACTGTTCGAATACAAATTCAAACGTGTCGATTTTGTTACGGAACCGGGGGAGTTTTCCGTCCGTGGAGGTATTGTAGATGTGTTTTCCTTCTCCCATGATGAGCCCTATAGGTTAGAGTTTTTTGGAGATGAGGTGGATAGCATACGTACTTTTGATGTAGAAACCCAACTGTCTACCGAGAAGGTAAAAAAGATTACCATAGTACCCAATGTAGCCAACAAATTTCTAGAGGAGAAGCGGGAAAGTTTTCTGGGCTATATCTCTGACAAAACGATAGTATTCTCCAAAAATACAAGTCTATTATATGCACGTTTGGATGATTTTTTCGAAAAGGCTCGAGAAGCGTTTACAAAACTATCTGAAGACATAAAACACGTAGCACCGACAGAGCTTTTTCTGAATGGTACGGCCTTTAAGGAGCAATTGAAAAGCTTTGCTTTGATTACCTTAGGAGGAAATGCGAACGATGGTTCGTCCCCTGCAAAGGAGATTGCTTTTGAAACAACACCGCAACCCTCTTTCAATAAAAAGTTCGATTTACTCATACAGAACCTAAACGAGTTTCATTCCGCAGGATTTGAAAATTATATCTGTTGCGCTACGGATCAGCAAGCGCGAAGATTTAACGATATATTCGAAGAAATATCAGAAAAGATACATTATAAAACGATTGTCTTTCCCTTACACCAAGGGTTTATAGCCAAAGACTTGAAATTGGTCTGTTATACCGATCATCAAATTTTTGAACGCTATCATAAATTCCACCTTAAAAACGGCTATGCTAAAAAGCAAGCGATTACGCTTAAGGAGCTAAACAAACTGGACATTGGGGACTATGTTACCCATATAGATCATGGTATAGGCAAGTTTGGTGGCTTGCAGAAGATAGATGTGGAAGGTAAGAAGCAGGAAGCCATAAAACTGATGTACGGGGAACGCGATATTCTATATGTAAGCATCCATTCCCTTCATAAAATATCCAAGTTCAACGGAAAGGATGGGGCACCACCTAAGATTTATAAGCTTGGTTCGGGAGCTTGGAAAAAAGTAAAGGACAAGACCAAATCCCGAGTAAAAAAAATTGCGTTTAATCTCATTAAATTATACGCTAAAAGAAGACTTGAAAAAGGATTCCAATACGATCCGGACAGCTACCTTCAGAATGAACTCGAAGCCTCTTTTATCTATGAGGACACCCCGGATCAAGGAACGGCAACAGCGGACATTAAAAAAGACATGGAAAGCGAACGTCCAATGGACCGTCTTATCTGTGGCGATGTAGGTTTTGGCAAAACTGAAGTTGCTATACGCGCAGCATTTAAGGCTGTAGACAATGGTAAGCAAGTAGCCGTTCTGGTGCCAACTACCATTCTAGCTTTCCAACACCATAGAACCTTTACAGAACGTTTAAAAGAAATGCCGGTGACGGTAGATTATTTAAACCGTTTCCGAACCGCTAAAGAACGTAAGGAAACACTGGAAAGGCTTGAGGCGGGCAAAGTCGATATTATTATTGGCACACATCAATTAGTGAATAAGAAAGTGATTTTTAAGGATTTAGGCTTATTGATTGTTGATGAAGAGCAAAAATTTGGGGTTGCCGTAAAGGATAAATTAAAATCCATAAAAGAAAATGTGGATGTGCTAACACTCACCGCAACACCT
>CBDUKC010000360.1:0-2266 GCA_965367705.1 uncultured Maribacter sp.
AAATTACCCGATACATTTCAAACAGCTTTTCAAGCGGCATTAAACCCGTATTTTAAAATGGAGGATGCCTTTGTAGCCAGTGATGCGAGTCAAGTTTCTACCTTAGCGAAAACCACATTAGAAAAGATGAAAGCCATAGAAGTAAGTGATTTGGGTAAAATGGGAAATTCACATGTATTAAAAATTATTGAAATGTTGAAAGCTATTTCATCTAGTCAAGATTTAAATAACCAAAGGGCTCGATTAGTTGTTTTAAACGAAAATATAGTAGCCCTAGCTATGAATATCAAGTCTCCACCAGAAACAATGTATGTTCAAAAATGTCCTATGGCCAATAGCAACAAAGGTGCTATTTGGTTAAGCATGGATGAAGAAATAAAAAATCCATATTACGGAGATGCGATGTTAACTTGCGGATCTGTAATAGGAACAATTGGTAAATAGATTTCACATAGATATGGTTATAATGAATGGAACAAAGTAGATGTTAAAGGCAAGTTTATTTATTAGTTGTTTTATAATTTTGGTTTTGCCCCTTTTTAGCTATTCACAGGCTACGGTAGAGGGGATAGTGATGGAGCGTAATGGCAACAAGACCATGGTCCTGCCCGGAGCAAATGTATATTGGCTAAACTCCCAATCCGGAACCATAACCAACAACGAAGGGTTTTTTAGTATTCCCTATTCCAAGGCGTATGATAAATTGGTGATTAGTTATGTGGGTTTTAAAACCGATACGCTTACCATTACAGGTCCAAGAAAGGTAAACCACTTTTTAAGTCCTTCGAACGAACTGGATGAGGTAGTGGTACAACAAAAAAGAGATGCGGTCGAGAAAACCTATTTCAGTGCTCAAAATGTGGTTACCGTAAATAGTGCAGAGCTACTAAAGGCGGCTTGCTGTAATTTGTCGGAGAGTTTTGAGACCAATCCGGCTATTGATGTTAATTTTTCAGATGCATTAACGGGAACTAAACAAATTCAGATGTTAGGTCTTACGAGTCCGTACCTGCTCATTACTCAAGAGAATATTCCTATGGTGCGTGGTGCCTCACAGGCATACGGACTCACATTTACCCCAGGCACTTGGGTAGAGAGTATTCAAATAACCAAAGGCGCAGGGAGCGTTGTAAATGGGTATGAAAGTATTTCCGGACAGATAAATACCGAATTAGTAAAACCGTTGACGGATAAACGTCTTTTTGTAAACGGGTACGCCAATCAGAACGGACGGTTAGAATTCAATACTCACCTAAATCATAACCTATCGGAAAAGTGGAGTACAGGGCTATATATCCATGGAAATGTACGAACGCAAGAGGAAGATAGAAATAACGATGATTTTCTGGATGCTCCTTTGGCAGAACAGGTGAATATCATGAACCGCTGGCAATACCAAAACCCCGAAACAGGATGGGTAAGCTTTGTTAATTTTCGGTTTTTAAACGATGAAAAACAAGTAGGGCAGACTGGTTTTAATACCGATAATTGGATTCGACTGAGAACAGCGAATGAAAACGGAGAATTAGATGATACTGAATATCGTGCCCTGGCCGAAGAAGAGGGGTGGGGAAGTGAAATAGATACCCGTAGGTTTGACTCATCCGTAAAACTAGGTTATGTTTTTCCCGAACTTCCATTTCAGAGTTTTGGTTTTCAGGCGTCTTATAGTAACCACAAACAAGAATCCTATTACGGTTTTAATCGATATGATATAAATCACAATAGCGTATACTCCAACCTTATTTTTAATTCTATTATAGGCGATACCCGTAGTAAATTTAAGACCGGACTAACTTTTGCTTATGATACCTATGACGAACTTGTAAATACTCGAGATTTTAGCAGGGATGATGTGTCCGGCGGGGTATTTTTTGAATACAGTTATGAGAATATGGAAAAGCTTAGTCTTACCGCAGGTCTTAGGGTAGATACGCATAATCGTCTTGGTACGTTCGTGACCCCAAGATTACATGTGCGCTATACGCCTTGGGAATTAGGAAGTTTACGTGGGTCTATAGGTAGGGGTAGAAGAGCAGCCAATATTTTTGCAGAGAATCAGCAGTTATTTGGTTCTTCTAGGCAAATTCAGCTTTTGGATACGGAAGGAAGTGTTTACGGACTTGATCCCGAGGATGCTTGGAATTACGGCGTTAGTTTCTTACAGGGTTTTTTATTTTTGAACAGGAAAGGGAATATCACACTAGATTACTATAAGACAGATTTTATAAATCAAGTGGTAGTGGATTGGGAAAACCCTAGAGCA
>CBDUKC010000361.1:0-2259 GCA_965367705.1 uncultured Maribacter sp.
AAGATATAGTATGGATTATTGGAAAAAGGGCCGATGAACGCTTTAAGGTTACATCGGATACAAAGACAATTTTAAGAATAGAAGTACAATTATGAGATTAGCGATTCTAAGTGTTTTCTTTTTTGTGTTACCATTTTTAGGGCAGTCTCAGGACGATGAAAATCCTGTTATCTGGGAAACCGATGTGAACCAACTTTCCGATACGGAATATGAGCTTATTGTCAAGGGTAAAATCTTTGAGGGTTGGCACGTGTATTCTCAGTTCACAGCTGAGGGAGGTTCTCTTCCTAGCGATTTCGATTACAAAGGAGCCGGAATAGACTATGAACTACTAGGGATTACAACAGAAAGCGAAACCGAATCCGCATATGTTGAGGTATTTGATGTAGAGGAAACATTTTTTAAGAACCAAGCTGTTTTTACCCAAAAGATAAAACTTCTGAACCCTGAAGTTTCTCAAATAAATGTCAACCTATTTTATCAAGTTTGTAAAGAGGTCTGTATTCCTGTGGAAATAGATTTCGTTTTTTCCTTGAATGGGGAAGCTGTGGTTAAGGAAACAGTAGAAGTAGACGAGCGCAGTAAAGCACTTTCTTCTAGTTTAAAATTAGACCTTAAGAACAAGGAATTACTTACTCAGGGTCAAGAGGAGATAGGGGAGAATACGAGTATTTGGGTCATTTTTGCCCTTGGGTTTTTAGGGGGACTCATCGCCCTATTAACACCATGTGTGTTTCCAATGATTCCGTTAACGGTGTCGTTTTTCACCAAGCAATCTTCTAACAAATCTAAGGGCATTGCCAATGCGTTGCTCTATGGTTTTTTCATTGTATTCATTTACTTTTTGCTAAGCCTGCCGTTTCATTTATTCGATTCGGTAGATTCACAAATACTCAATACCATTGCCACGAACATATGGCTCAATTTGGCCTTTTTTGCCATTTTCGTCTTTTTTGCATTTTCATTTTTTGGATATTATGAGTTGACATTACCGAGTTCATGGGCCAATAAAATGGATGCTGCTTCTTCTAAGGTAGGAGGAGTTTTGGGTATCTTTTTCATGGCGGTAACCTTGGCCATTGTTTCGTTTTCATGTACCGGACCTATATTGGGTGGACTTTTGGGTGGTACTACCTTAGCTGAGGGTGATGTAGCCATTAATCTTACTGCAGGTATGACGGGTTTTGGGGTCGCGCTGGCCTTACCATTTGCTTTGTTCGCCTTGTTTCCTGCCTGGCTAAGTTCATTGCCTAAATCCGGCGGATGGATGACCACGGTGAAAGTAGTTCTCGGTTTCTTGGAACTGGGTCTTGCCTTAAAATTCCTTTCCAATGCCGATTTAGTGGGTCATTGGGGAATTCTAAAACGTGAGGTGTTTTTAGGTATTTGGATCTTATTGGGCCTCTTAATGACGCTCTATCTATTTGGTATTTTTCGTTTTCCGCACGATGGACCAAAACAAAAACTATCCGCAGGAAGAAAGATTACAGGTTTTTTAAGTATATTTTTCACGCTATATCTAATTCTTGGGGTTAGTAATCTTACGAATTTAAAATTGCTGAGCGGATTTCCTCCACCAGCATTCTATAGTATTTTTGAGCAAGAAAGCGATTGTCCCTTGGGTATCGACTGTTTTAAGGATTTTGAAGAAGGCTTGGCCTATGCCCAAAAAATCAACAAACCCATTTTATTGGATTTTACCGGATGGGCCTGCGTGAATTGTAGAAAAATGGAGGAGAATGTTTGGAGTGAACCCGATATCTTTCCTATTCTTAAAAATGACTATGTGCTTATTTCTTTATATGTCGATGACCGAAAAGAACTCCCAAAAGACCAGCAATTCGATTTTCAATATGATTCCGGTCGTGTAAAGCGTATTGAGAACATTGCACAGAAATGGGGCACTTTTCAAGATATTAATTTCAATGCGGTCTCTCAACCGTTTTATGTCTTGCTTTCTCCAGATTTGGAAGTGCTTAACAGTTCTATTCAAAATAGCGACGCAGATACCTATCGCTTATGGCTTTTGGAAGGACTGCACAATTTTAAGAAGTAAGCTCCAAAACTAGTGACAATACTTTTTCGTTAATAAGATACAGAGCTAGACGGTTTTTTTTTGAAAATTTAATCATACCTTGTAGGTAAACTTCCCCTAAAAACCAATATGAAAATTCTAAAAAAAATCGGACTCGTTTTACTGGTGCTGGTCATAATTGTGACTATTGCCGGTGCTATTTTCGTACAAACCTTAAAACCAGA
>CBDUKC010000362.1:0-2246 GCA_965367705.1 uncultured Maribacter sp.
AATAAGAAATATTCCACTGAATATTATTCAAAACCTAAAGTTTCATAACCTTATATACTTATGTATCTTCGTATTAAACTAAAAATTAGATTGTACATGAAAAATACTCACTTAAAATTTTGTTTGGTATTTAGTTTGGCCATTGCCATCATTTCGTGCAAAGACACCCAAAAAAAGGAGGTTGAAATAGTAAAGGAGGAGGTTGCTTTGGATAGTACAGATTTAGCCCTATTGGAGCTCAATCTACCTGAAGGTTTTGAAATTAAAGTTTTTGCAAGGGGAGTGGATGGAGCACGCTCTATGGCCATGGGAGATAATGGAACCCTTTTTGTCGGAACCAGAAACGAGAATACTGTTTATGCCATACAAGACTCCGATGGCGACTACATAGCGGATAACGTAATAGTACTGGATACTATGGCCGTACCAAACGGAGTGGCCATGCGAAATGGTGATCTTTATGTTGCCCAAGTGGGAAGTTTATGGAAATATCCAAACGTGGAAAACCAATTGGGAGGAAACTTGACTAAAGAATTGATTTACGATGACTATCCCACTGAATTCCATCATGGTTGGAAATATATTGCGTTTGGTCCCGATGATAAATTATATGTCCCCGTTGGTGCTCCTTGCAATATTTGCGACCGCACGATAGAAGATGAGCGCTTTGCTACTATAACGCGTATGAATCCAGATGGAAGTAATCGTGAAATTTATGCAAGAGGTGTTCGAAATTCAGTAGGTTTTACTTGGCATCCAGAAACAGGTGATATGTGGTTTACGGATAATGGCCGTGATATGCTAGGTGATGATACACCACCTTGCGAACTAAACCATATTACAGAAGCAGGTCAGCATTTTGGATTTCCGTATTGTCATGGTGGCATTGTAACGGATCCAGAATTTGGTGATCAGCGACCCTGTTCAGATTTTATCGCCCCAGCGTTACAGTTAGGTGCCCATGTAGCTCCTTTGGGTATTAAGTTTTATAACGGAACAATGTTTCCTTCAGAATATCAAGGTAAAGCCTTTATGGCAGAGCATGGTTCTTGGAATAGAAGTGAAAAAGTAGGGTATAGGATTATGATGGTTGACGTCAAGGATGGTGATGTAGTAAGCAGCAAACCATTTATTGAGGGCTGGTTGAACGATGCCACGCAGAAAGCATCGGGCAGACCTGTAGATATACTCTGGTTAAAGGATGGTTCCATGCTGATTTCAGATGATTACGGTGATGCCATATACAGGGTTACCTATAGCGATACGAGCCTAGCAAGTAGGTAATTACTATGAAGAACTATCCTGAAAAAATATACTTAAACGGTGAAATAGTTGCACATGCAGATGCCAAAATATCTGTATTTGACCGAGGGTTTATTTTTGGAGACGGTATTTATGAAGTAATGGTACAATTAGGTGGGAGATTTTTTTATGAAGAAGCCCACTTAAATCGTTTACAAGATGGTCTTCAAAAAATAAATATCGATTACAACGTAGGTGAAATTAGGCCCGCAATCGAACAATTATTAAGCGCTGTTGAATTGACTAGCAAAGATTGCCTGCTCTATATTCAAATTACCCGAGGCGTGGCACCAAGACAACATTCTTTTCCAAAGGATATCAAGCCAACAGTCATGATGTATGCCGTGCCCAAAATATTACCGGATATCAATACCATTCGTGCAGGCGTTATAAGCAGGGAGGACTTCAGGTGGTCTCGCTGCGATATAAAAATGACATCACTATTAGGAAATGTTATGCTCAACGAAGAAGCCATGCAAAACAATTGTTTTGAAACCATTTTATATAGAAATGGTGTAGTTACGGAAGCTTCACATTGTAATGTGTTTTTTGTAAAGAATGACATGGTCATTACACATCCGGCCAATGAGTTTATTTTAGATGGAATTACCAGACAAGTTGTACTGGAACTATGTAAAAACTTGAACATTAAGGTGGAGCAAAACCCCGTTACGGCAATCCGTATTCCTCAAATGGATGAAGCCTTCTTAACGGGGACAAGTACCCAAATTGCATCCATCCAAAAAATTGATAATCATGAATTTTATTCGGGTAATCAAGTAGGTCCCGTGACACGCACATTACAGGAAGCTTTTTTGAAGTTGAAAAACTACACTGTGGTTTAGTCACTCCTCTAAATAAAACGCCGTATTAGTGTAATTCAAAAATTACAAAAAACACATTTGCATCCTTAACGTCTGTAAGATTCAAGATTACATACACCT
>CBDUKC010000363.1:0-2242 GCA_965367705.1 uncultured Maribacter sp.
CTACACACTTTTCCAAACCCGTTCAATCAGTTTTTTTGTCGCTTTTATTCCGGCTTCCTCACTTAATCCATCACCCTCATATTCAATTCCTATGTGCCCATCAAAATCGGATTCCTTTACCATTTTCAGTAATTTAGGATAGTCTACTACAGTATCGTTACCGTTTGCATCCAAGTCATAAACCTTGGCACTCACACCCTTGGCATACGGTAACCATTCTTTGAGGCCTTGTTCCGGGGAATAGCTATTGGCACAGTGCTGCGCTTCACTGGTACCTCCCCATTCTGCACTTACGCACCAATTACCAAAATCGGGCAGGGTGCCTAAATAAGGGTTGTCCACTTGTTTTAGAATACCAGCCATATAGATAGCATTGGAAGTATGCAGGCCATGATTTTCTAAAAGCACATGAATGTTTTCTTTTGCTGCATATTCCGTTAGTTGGCCTAGGCCGTCTACTAGGGAAACTTCCAACTCATCTGGTGAGCCATCACCAAAAGCATTTACTCTGATAGAATGGCAACCGAGTATTTTCGCCGCGTGTATCCATTTATAGTGGTCTTCTACTGCTTTTTTACGCTTGTCGGTATTCAAATCTCCTAACTTTTCGGTTTCGTCTACCATCATCAATACACTCTTAACGCCGCTATCTTCTGCCTTCATTCTCATGATGGACCAAAAACTTTCATCGGTCGCCTTATCCTTGTAAAAGGAATTAACGTATTCTATGGCGTCAATATTAAACGTATTTTTTGCAATTGAAGCAAAATCCTCGGCATCTAAATCCCCAGCAAAAAAGGCCTTGTTTAGTGACCACTGGGCAAGCGAAATTTTTAACTCTTTCTCTTTTAGGGACTTTACACTCGCAAAAATAAATTCATTTGAAAGTCCAAGAGCAAGTGCTCCTAAACTTGTTTTTCTGACAAAGTTTCTTCTTGTACTCATGCTGCTAATATCGTTAATTTATGGAGATGTCTTTTCCATACCATTTTGCAATGATGTTTTCGGCAGGTTTAAAACGCGGTGAAAAGTCCAAATCTGTTTGGGCGCTTTCTTCAGGGGTGCGATTGTTCCATTCCCAGACATAGATTCCGGAAAGCCAAGGCTGTTGCCAGGTTTTTTTAAAAAGCGCTTCATAGGCCAATTGCTGGGTTCTATCTGATTTTTTTCTGGTCAATGGACTAAGAATAGAACTCCATTCCCAGGGTTTAATGGTCGCCTTGCTTTCACTTTTATATCCTACTTCTGTAAATAGAATGGGTTTCTGATATTTCTTATGTAACAGTTCCATAGCGGTTATATGTTTATTCCAACCGTTTTCGATAGCTTCCAAGCTAGGATTTTCTATTTTGGTCAAAGGAAAATAAGCTTGTATGCCAATATGATCTAATTCGCTCCAAAAAGGAACATGTTCATATTCATCGTACCAGTTAGCAGCATAAGTAAGCTCACCTGAATAGATTTTTTTTACTTCGACAATCAGTTGAAACCACTTGTCCGGTTGTTTTTTGATTGAGGTTCTTAGCTCGGTGCCAATACAGAACAGCTCGGTTTGTGTACTTTCGGCCATTCTTGCGTAGCGAAGCATGTTTATGCGATAGGATGAAAACCATTCGTCCCATTCTTTATCACTATCCAAGGTTACGTTTGAACGCCATCCACTGCTCATCCATAAATGTGGTTTTAAGTGTACTTTGAGTCCCTTTTTATGAATTTCATTAATAATACGGATAAAGCTAGAATCCCTTCGACCATACTGTTCAGGAAATTCAGGAATATCTATAACTTTCGTTTTTTCATCTTCCTGATATAAAAAGGGGACCACAGCTACCCATTCAACGTTTGCTTTTATAAGACCATTAATAGCCTCGGTATTATCTTCAGACCAACCAAAAACACTCATACCTCGTTGTTTTTTATCGGTCTCATGTAAATTAGTAACAACGCCTTTGTTGTTCATTACAGAACTATCCCACTGGTAATCGTTCCATTCATTGGAATTAGCGTAAATAAGCGTCTTAACTCCTATGAAAGCTACTAGTATTGGGAGTAGGAATCGATAACTAAACTGCTTGAAAAATATAGTTTTTCCTTTGGTGCGGAACACTACAATAAAGTGTTGTACGGCCAGTAGGAGTAGGTAACAACCAAAAAAAACAACATGAAAACCTATCAGGAAGTTACGGTTCGTGGCAATATCAATGAAAAACTTAGCACTTTCTATAAATTCCCTGTCGCCTCT
>CBDUKC010000364.1:0-2213 GCA_965367705.1 uncultured Maribacter sp.
TGCCTTGGTGATTTTAGCACTAATATCCATATTAGGACAAGCCATCATGGTTCCTGCTAAGTTTCCAAAAACAAGTTCATTTGGTCTCATTTCAAAAAGGCCTCTAAACGTGTTACAGCCATCATTTCCAAATACGGTTCCCGTGGTCGTGCTTAATTCTAGTTGGGGATATTTTGTAGTAAAATCAGCCGGGTTCAGTGCAACTCCTTCTACTTCTGTAACGGCCCAAATATCGTGTAGGGTATAATTTGGAACATAGGCTCCGCATCCTTCAAAACGTTTAAGGTTTACCTCTTTGGTTGTTTTAAAATCGACGCTCACCGTAAAGGCATTTGTATCGCCTTTCATGGTATCCGTACACGGGGTATGGTCTAGGATTACGGTCATTTCTCCCGATTCTGTTGCAATGGTATAGGTGGTCAGCTTGCTATCTGCACTTTTTGTTGGGTCAACTGCTGGGGCACTAAAATCGACACCATTCATGGTTTTAAAATGAAATCCTTTATCAATATCCATGTCCAAGGACCAAGAGGGCTCATTTCCTGTGGCATAAAAATCGATCCCATCTTGATGTTTTTGGAGCAAAAATTGCTGACCAGTATCCTGCATTTCTATTTCGGTATTGGTTGGGGTGTCCTTTTTCTCTTGTACCCCTGCATCGGTAATCTGTTGATTTATAGATTTGAGGTTGTTACATGCGAAGCTCATTAAGCTTAGGAAAACGAAGAGAATAGATTTCGTGTGTTTCATAGTCGCTTTTTTTTATCGTGAGCCACCAAAAGGAACAGCACCGCTACATGGGGTTGTTGTTAAAACTGATGTCTTTGAGCAAATTAAAGGTAATTTTCTAAGATTCATAGTCATTTGAACGTGTTTTTGGGTTGTACAGGCAGCTATTCATTCGTAAACAACCACTGCTCGGTGTTGTGTTTTTTCGCAAAAAAACGGATATTAAAGTCTTGAAGTCGCATCTTACTAATGGCAAAATAATTGATGTCCCTATAGGGACATACCACCACAGATTTCACCCTTTTGTTCAGCAGGGCCATGGCCATAGTGCTGATCTCATAGCGCTCTTTCTGGCTAAGGTCCGTGCCTCGCAAGGTTGTCGCATCCATGAGCACATGGCTTGCTTCGACCTTTCCAAATTGGGAGAGGAATGCGATAAAAGCATCTTAATTAGACTGATCACTCAGTACTACCTTCAAAAATTTGTTAGTTGTATAAAACTGTGTCCGCATAAGTGGTTGGCTAAATAAAATGCTGGCTGCAGTCCCTGTATTTTTATGAAATATGGTGAAAAGCTTTTTCAGTTTCCGTGGGGAGGTAAAAGTAAACTGTAGGTCTTTGGGTGTACTAAGACTGAAAAGAGACTAGGTTACATGACATCGCTCATGGTAGCGGAGGTAAAAGGGTGCTACTTTTAAGGCTGATAAACGACACGACATGAAAACCACCTTTGAAGTCCAACCCAGCATATCGGGACCTAAGAAAAAGCGGATCCTGGAAAACCTGGCTACCCTAGAGCAAATTTGGAATATTGCCATCGATTCGGCGAGTGTGTCCTTTGACTATATGACCTGGGCCGATTTACAAGCGGTACGGCGCGAACTGCAGGAACTCGGTTTCCGCATCATCAATGACACACAGCGCTTCGATAGTCCTCAAAAACCGATCTGATACACAGCAACCATGAAAACCAAATTCACCACCATCCTCGTGTATTTCCTGCTGCTGTTGGCCCTACTCTTTACAGGATACTTGCTGTTGCCGCCGGACAGCGGTAGTGCCGAGCTTCAGAAGAACCTTCCGCATTCGGTGGAAAAACAAATGATGGGCGTAGGGATACGGAATAGGGATAGCGTTCACATACACGACTATTTCAGATATATCGATTCCCTTGTAGTGGCCTACGATTCGGTAACCGACTATGGGCTAACGGAACATCTCTTGGTACGCGCCAATCGGTGGATTATAGATACCTTGGCCAACACGGATTATTACCGTTTAATGGCGCGGGGTTCCTTCGTCTACGACCAAAAACAGGCTATCGTGTTGCGACCGGGCGATTCCATTTTTATACCCGATGCGACCACCGCTGGCCAGCTTCTTGAAAAAATCAACACCACCCATATAGACGTGAACATCCCCGAATTCAAATTGCGTATCTATGAAGCGGATAGCGTGTTGTACACCATTCCGATACGGGTAGG
>CBDUKC010000365.1:0-2209 GCA_965367705.1 uncultured Maribacter sp.
GCCCTGTGCATTCGTCATTTTCTTTTCTTGTATCAATTCATTTGCAACAATATTCAAGGTCGCAAGTGCCTCTTTTGGCTGGTATTTATTGTTGAATGCGGTTGTGGTGCCGTTTATCATAATGCCTTTTTCCGGAGGAAAGGACGCTTCTCTGCGTACACTATCGTTCATGACGGATTTCCAAGTAAACCTACGCCAACCGTGGGTGAGCATCAGCAAGTCCAACAAATACACGCGACCCTTTACATCTTCCTTGAAAAAATAGTTAGGGTTGGCAATTGTTTCGCCCAAATCGGAATTCAATAACAGCCAGCTCTTTATATTGTCCACATCTTTTTGCATTTCATTTTGGGTAAACACGCTCATTGAAAAATCGCCCTTTAGCGGTTTTCCCTTATCATCCGCCAAGGAAAGGTCTATAGTTACTTCTTCACGTAGACCATAGTCCGATTTATCCGTTTCCAATGATAATTCCAACTCATTTTTGGGGTTTTCGATAAAGGCAAGGCGCTCACTTACGGGTTCGCCGTTTGGCGCGAACAAGGTAAAATGGGCAATTCCGTCCTGTAGTTTTGAAGTGAACAGTTTTATAGTGCTGCTGTTGTCACCATTACTTTTCAAAGTCTGTTTAAAAATGACATCCCCTCGAATATGACCTAACAGATACGCTCCTTGAAGACCATTGGCAATATTCGTGGATGCCGTTAGCATGATGTGCTCTCCCCGGTTCATGACCCGTAAGGCGTATCCTTTTGACACGGGCTTTGGGACCGGATACGTTACCATTTTACCGTCGATAGGAATCTCTAGGTAATATTCGGTATCGGGTTCTGCCATCATGGAAGACCAGCCCAATCCAAATTCGTAACTATCGAAAAGGGATACCAAATTACCGTCCTGATTTAGAATTCTACCTTTTAGCGCGAGACCATTTCCATCCGTATCGGTAATCTTTATCCCCAGAACGCTTTCGATACCAATAACAAGGTCGCCCCCTTCAGGAAAGAATTGAACAATGGGTCTCGTTGCATTTGATATCTCTGTGTTGGGTTTGGATGTTCTATTCTTCGCTCCCTTTTTCTTTGTGGCTACAGCAATTCCATCATTCGAATCGCTCTGGGGTGCTGAAATGGCAATTTCCTTTTGAAAAAGCACAGGTTCCTCATCGTTCAACATGTATTTGGTGTAGGCACGTAGCCTATAAGTGCCTTCTTCCATTTCTTTTGGGAGTACGAAATCACCCGCCGCTCCCACGGATTCCACATATAATTTTCGTTGTGTTACTATGCTGTCTTTGGAATCCAGTAGTTCTACATAAACGACCTTACTCATAGTGCTGACCCTGTGCGTCATACCGTTCAATACATACGTTTTGAACCAAATGGTCTCCCCATTGGAGTAAACATCTTTATCGGTCTGTACGTAAACTTTCTCGGGGAAGGTGGTCTTGGAATAGGTGGCAAGCTTACCTACTAAATTTTGCAAGCTATTGTTCTGCTGAGCGGAAATCTCAAAAACAAAGAAAAATAGGATACCTATGTGAAGAAATGTAAGGCGTTGTCCCATTTTTTAGTGGATATTTATCTTAAAAAACAATTTATTCGATAGTTAGTACATTCTTATTTCTTAAAATCTATTTCCATAGTAACAATTGCACTAGGTTCGAATCCAATTCTGTGCGCTTGAGCCATAATTCTAGCTCCTTCGTAAAGATCAAACGGTTGTTGGTAAACAGACCAAGCTTTTGGCGTGGTTCCATTTTTTGGAACGATTTTGTACCCTAAAGACGCTCCTGTAGTTTTTGAACGAATCGTGATTTTTCCTTCGGAAGAAGTAATTATGGGTTGCAAGGTTACGGGTTTGGTTTTTTCACCGTTCCATAATTTTGCAATGAGTTCTTTTTCCGAAAGGTTTGGTTTATCTCCTATATCTAATAGCCATCGGTCCATCTCCCCTCGCAATTCATTTAGTTTTTCTGCATGTTTGGGATCCTTGGCCAAATTGTGGAGTTCAAAGGGGTCGGCCACACAATCGAATAATTCCTCAGCGTCTTTACTGCTTCTGAACCATTGCGCTTGGATGCTATCTAAATTTCCCTCTTTACGCAAGCGCAATAATTCTTGCATAGCAGGTATGCGTTCCCGATATTCAACTGGCAAATAATAGCCTTGTTCAGGTCTATAATTGCGAATGTATTTGTAACGCTTAT
>CBDUKC010000366.1:0-2195 GCA_965367705.1 uncultured Maribacter sp.
GGCCCACTAAGGTTATCGGTTCCACAAAAATAAACTGCAGCCCCTCTGTAACAATAGGCAAAGGAAACCGCACGCTCATAGACATGGCACAAGGGTAAAAAACTTAGGGTTTTCTCTCCTGGCTGTAATGGAAGAAATTTTGAAGTTTCGACAATTACATGCATGATGTTACTATGTGTCAACATCACCCCTTTGGGGTTTCCTGTTGTGCCAGAGGTGTAAATAATAGTAGCCAAGTCGTCCGCTTTAATTTCGGTCTTTATTTCTTCTACTTCATGCAGTTTTGATGGGTCTAAAATAGTTTCCCAAAATGAACCTTTTGAATCTGGGTCGAAGGTGTAAATATGTGTAAGTGTTGAACAATTTTTTTGAGCTTGGGTCAGTTTATCGAACAAATCCAATCCACCACAAAAGGCTGCTTTGACCTCAGCTTCATTCAAAATATATTCGTATTCGTTTGGACTTATTGTTGGATATAGTGGAATACTGATCATTCCAGCCATTTGTATAGCAAAATCCATAATCACCCATTCTGGCCTATTTTTATAGGAAGAAATAGCAATTTTATCGCCGGGTTTAAATCCTAAATGTAGTAATCCTGAAGCTGCTAGCTCTGCCGATTCCAATACTTTTTGGGAACTGTATGATTTCCAATTGCCATCTATATTCCTAGAATTTAAGGCATTATCAATAGGAAAGTTGGCGACTTGGTGGTGCAAAAGGTCAAAGAGTCTTGTCATAGCGCAGTATGTTCTAGATTATTGTTGATTATAAGTCAATGAAAAACAGTATAATGTACAAATAATTTTGATGCTTTAAAGCGCTGTACTTGCTAAGTTTGCTTTTTTCCTTGTAGAATTTAGGCGAACATTAAGCTAATGAATTCGGCTACACAAGCAGGTTTTTCCACGCCTTTGATTTCAACGCTACAGTTCCATGTTATTTTTAATCCATTATCACCATACGCTTCTATGGTTGAAATGATGGTGTGTAAGCGAATCTGGCTGTCTACCAGAATAGGATTGGGAAAGCGCACCTTATTTAATCCGTAATTTACGCCCATAGTGGCCGAATCTACCGTAATAAGGTCGGTCAGTAATTTAGATAAAAGCGAGACGGACATAAATCCATGGGCGATGGGTTTTTTGAAAGGGGAGTGTTTCTTGATTTTTTCTAAATCTACATGTACCCATTGAAAATCCTGTGTGGCTTTAGCGAAGTCATTAATCATCTCCTGGGTGATGGTCAACCATGCCCCAGCTGGAAGTTCCGTGCCTACTAAAGTTTTGAATTCAGTAAAATCCGTAATATGTACTTGTGCCATAGTTTATTTATCTAGCGGTTCCACCATCAATAGTTAAACAGATACCGGATACGAATCGCGCTTCGTCGGAAGCAAGGTATAAATAGCCATAGGCGATATCTATGGGTTCTGCCGCGGTTTTCAGAGGAATACTTGCCTTGATGGCATCTAAATGTGCGGTTGGAATGTCAGCGACCATGTCCGTCAGCGTAAAGCCAGGTGCAACTGCGTTTGCTGTAATACCATATTTACCTAGTTCCATAGTCCATGTCTTTGACATGGCAATTACGCCTGCTTTTGTAGCTGCATAATTTGTCTGGCCAAAATTACCGCGGAGGCCAACGTTGGAAGCTGCACTAACAATACGGCCATAGTTATTTGCTTTCATATAGGGCGCAACTGCCTGTGTGCAAATAAAAACCCCTTTAAGGTTCACATCAATAACAGCATCCCACTCTTCCATACTCATTTTTTCTAAGGTACGGTCACGGGTAATACCTGCATTATTGATGAGGATGTCAATTTTCCCATAGGTTTTGTTGACATTTTCTAATAGTACATCAATGGCGCTTTTATCTGTTACAGAAACGGAATGATATTCAGCAATACCACCATTGGCGATGATGCGTTCTGCCACTTGTTGCCCTTGAGGTAACAAATCAACAATAATTACTTTGGCACCTTCTTTAGCAAATAGCCCTGCAATAGCTTCTCCAATGCCCCTGGCACCACCAGTTACGATGGCTACTTTATCTTTTAATCTCATAGTTTAATTTTTTGATGCTTCTTCGTTGCTTTTAATTCTTGAT
This sequence comes from uncultured Maribacter sp., assembly GCA_965367705.1. Lineage (GTDB taxonomy): Bacteria > Bacteroidota > Bacteroidia > Flavobacteriales > Flavobacteriaceae > Maribacter. Next base: position 2,113 of record CBDUKC010000366.1, read on the forward strand.
TTAGGCTTCCACTTGTATGACCAATTTACCCTTTACCTTTCTTTGCATCATAGCTTCAAGGGCTTTTGGAGCGTCTTTTAATT
>CBDUKC010000367.1:0-2169 GCA_965367705.1 uncultured Maribacter sp.
ATTTCATCCATTTTTCGGCATCGCCTCCAAAGAAAATATCTTGGCTGGCACCAAAGGCCTCTAGGCTACCCATATTGTTGGATATTGAAGCAGCAGCAGCCACAAAATCGGCAATAGCCCCTTTATAAACAGCTTCTTGGGAATCGTATTTTGGTAGAATAACATCCTCGTCAGCTTGTACCGCATCAGTATAAGGTACATCTCCATAATAGTCTGCCAAAGTAACAAAGTTCTGCGCCATTAAGATTTGGGCAATAGCTTCATGCAAAGTATAACCTAACTCTTGAGACCTTTGTAGTGCCAATTTAGCACTACGCAAGTTTCCGTAGTAGGTGTTCCATCCACTACCATCCCAATCGTAATTGTTGTTGCCCCAAGAATCCTTTTGGGTGTATTGTACAAAGGCGGATAATTCTCCACTATAGCCTTTACTACCTACGTCCAATGCGGTATTCACCATCACTTGAGTTAAAAGAAAACTTGGATTGCCTTGGCTAGGATCTACCCCGTTGGGGTTTTGGTTAATTTCTGTTAGGTCATTGTCGCACGAAGTAGCGGACAGTAGACAAACTACGAGAAATAGTTTAAATATCTTATTTATTTTACTCATGATTTTTTGTTTTTTGTTTAAAGTGCCTAATTAGAAACTTACGTTAAGTTTGAAACCTATTGGAATGGTAAATGGGCTTATGTTAAAGCGTTCAATACCTTGCTTAAATTGAATACCACTTCCACCCTGCGTACTTGATTCATGCTGGAATGCCATCTCAGGGTCGATTCCTATATCGGCCTTGGTCCACAGGATAATATTTCGGCTAAATAAAGAGATATTTAGATTTTGAAGTCCAATTTGCTTAATATGTTTATTAGGCACGGAATAAGTAAGCGAAATTTCCCTCAATTTTATGAAATCAGAATCAAAAGTTGCATTTCTGGTAAAGTCCCATCCGTAGTGATCTTGATATCTTGTAACTACCGTTCCAGGACCGCCAAGGTTTTCGGCTGTAGCGATGAAGTTACCGTTATCGTCATAATCTCCTTGAACCCCTGGCATAAATACACCATCGTTCAATGTAATTCCACCTTCGGTATAAGGAAGACCACCATCTGCTGCTGTAGGCCCACCTACCAATACATAGAATTCACCATCTTCCGATAAGAATCGGTCTGCATTCTCTCTTAAATAGGTAGGAACATCGGAAATATCATTAAAATTATGCAACTTATCTATCCATCTTTGGGTATGTAAATCAGATTCTCCGTATCTGTGGGTTTGTGAAACAAACTGTCCGCCTTTTCTCCAGTCAAAATTCATGGAGATGCTCCAGTTCTTATAGGAGGCCGATGTGGTCATCCCTAAATTGAAATCTGGGTTAAAGTTACCAATTATTGGGGCAACTCTATTTCCGTCTGCGTCTTCTCTAGTTCTATCACTATCCTCGAAACCAGAATCATCAATTATTGGCCAACCGAAGTATTCTGAGTTTGGATCTTCAACTCGCACTAGTGCAGCATCAAAAATATTTCCTATTTCTTCGCCAACCCAAGTTATAGCACCACCACGGGCATCGGTCCAAAGCGTTATGGAATTCATGCCTTCAGCCAACTCAATTACCTTGGTTCGGTTTCTGTTAAACACGAAGCCCATATCCCAACGCCAATCATTGGAGTTTATGATGTTAGCATTTAAACCAGCTTCTATACCTGTACTTCTCAATAGACCAGCATTGGTGTTTTTAGAGCTATACCCTGAGGAGATAGGTAGCGCAATTCCAAAAATTTGGTTTTCGTTATCGGCGGTGTAATATGTAAAATCCATACTTAACCTATTGTTAAAGAAGGCCAAATCAGCTCCTCCTTCCCAAGAGGAAATACTTTCTGGTTTTAAATCAGGGTTAAGTAGCGTAGAAGGCACGGATAACAAAGATCCTGATCCCCATGAGGAACCGCCATTTAAAGTAGGCTGTAGGTTGTATGCCCCAGTATCGTTACCTACTTCGGCATAACCGGCACGAAGTTTTAATAAGGATACCCCGTTGCCAAAACCAAGAAGCTTATTAACCAATAAACTAGTGGATACGGAAGGGTAAAAATATGAATTGTTATTATCTGGTAAGGTACTGGACCAATCATTTCTTCCTGTAACGTCTACATAGAACATATCTTTAA
>CBDUKC010000368.1:0-2166 GCA_965367705.1 uncultured Maribacter sp.
TATCACCCAAGTAAGAAGGAATATTACACGTTACAGGCTCAAAAACTAGATTTACCATTACCTGAATATGATAACGACACAGCCGTAAAAGGCAAGCAAATACAGTCCTACACCCTTACAAACGTTAAGAAATTTGAATTTACTACAACGTTGTAGTTGATTTTCACCACAGCTAGGTATCATTTCACAACAAACTGGCGGGATAGTTGTTAATATACCCTGTATTTCATCGATTTAAAAGTAACTTTGGTCTGTAATTTAAAACTATTTGCCATGGAAAATTCAGGTTTAAGAAGCCGGATTCTGATAGAAATCGAGAATCTGATCGCTTCAAGCTGTACCAAGCAAAAAGTTCCCCCATCAATGAAAAAGTTGCATATAGCGATTTTAAAAAATCATTATAATGCAGCAAAAGTGTCTATAGATTATCATAGACGCAGGGTTGAAATGGACATCGTTATGGATGACAAGGATTATGACCCTAAAAAGGTAAATCTCTCTATCCCAACGTTGCACACCAACCTATGGTTTAGAAACTTATATGATTTTTTAGTATCATGTATTGATCAAGACCCTAAAAGCGTGGCTTTTTATTCCATGCTTTTAAAATCGTATCAAAACAACGAGATTTCACTTGTTGCCTAGTACAAACAACCAAACCGACATAAAAAAGGATGCCCAACGGCATCCTTTTTTCATTTATCCTTTTTCATTATGCTTTTATTCACAGCTACATACCGATAATATTGTTAATTTTGCCAACCGCAACCTAAACGATAGAATCGTAAACATAGTTATACATGAAAAAATTAATTGTCGTATTGCTTTTGAGCATCAGTTTTTCAGCCACCGCACAAACCAAAAGCGATTTGCAAAAGCACTATGAAGCCTTTTATGATGAAATGAGACTTCAAGGAGATGTTAATGGAGTAATAAGCGCTCTTACCCACCTAAATGTTATTTCTCCGTCTAAACAGCGCAAAGACACCTTGGCGTTCGTTTATGCCAACAACAACCAGCACATGCAGGCACTGAACACCATTGGTATTGAGAAAGAACCAACGGATTCAGATATGGCCGTTCAGGTAAAAGCTATTTCATTAAAGGCTTTGAACCAGCCTAAACGTGCGTTAGAGCAGTTTGAAGAACTTTTTAAAAGAACACCAAACCCTTATTTGGCGTACGAACTTGCCGATCTAAAAATCCAGACGGGAGCTAATTCTGATGCCGTTGCCAATATTGAGTATGGTATTGCCAACGCAAAAGATGATATGAAATATGCTTTTTACGAAAGACAACAACCTTACGAAGTTCCTTTAAAAGCGGCTTTTCTTCATTTAAGGGCACTTACCATATATGACAACAATAAAGGCGATATTGATGCCGCAATAGCCAAAATAGATGAAGCTCTTGCCATAGACCCTAACTTTAATTTAGCAAGCTTAAGCAAACAAGCCTTGCTATCTAGAAAAAATCCTCCCCCAGCGGAAGAAGCGAAAAACAAGCAATAGGTTTTTTCTCTTTACTGTACAACATTGCAATACCGCACTTAGGTTTTTCCTATTGTGCGGTATTTTTTTGATAACCATCTCTTCATTTTGACTTAACAATGTGGCCTATTAAATATTGGAACTTTAGCACCAACTATATAACCCTAAAATCCATATTTAAAGATGAAAAAACTAGTGCTCCTGGGTGCAGGTCTCTGCATGCTAAATTCTTGCGATTACATTGATGATTTTGTTGGTGAGGGTCCCGCGCCCAAATCAGTATCTCCTACTGAAGTTTTAAAAACCAACACGCAATATCTATTGCCCCATACGGTCCTGAACACTATAAACGGAGGTGTTGAAGTTAGAAATGGCGGTTTTGGCTCAGGTGCTACCGCTCACCCTACCGAAGAAGCCGATTTTTATGCTATTACCGACCGTGGACCGAATACCAACTACTTGGATGGAAAGAAATTCCCTGTTGCAGAATACACGCCGCGCATTGGTCACTTTACCGTTACCTCTTCTGGAAAAATAGAACTTCTTGATGAAATTCTTTTAAAAGACCCAAGAGGCAAAACCATAACCGGAATACCCAATCCCGAAGGAAAGGGAGCTACCGGTGAAATACCTTATGATGCCGCTGGAAATGCAATTCCTTTTGATGATTTTGGTC
>CBDUKC010000369.1:0-2154 GCA_965367705.1 uncultured Maribacter sp.
GATATGCAAAATTTTATCAGTCACTGGGTGAAACTGAATGTCTTGCATAATCGCTTTTACCTTAACATCGCCTAAGTCAACCTTTACGGTATGTGCGGCTGGGGTGTAGACTAAATCTCTGAACGCTAACTCATCTGCTGAAAAGTGCAATGGTTTTTCCCCTCCGTATACTACGCAAGGAACCTGTCCAGCATTACGTAGGGCCTTCGTTGCCTTCTTGCCCACGCTTTCTCTTTCTGATCCTTTAATTTTAATTGACTTCATTATATGGTTTAAAAAATTAATACTCTAAATTGGGTAGCCCTTTGAGCTACATTAAAAATTTTGATGCAATGGAAGTATTGTGGTGAACCCTATGCATAACATCTGCAAACAACTCTGCACAGCTCAATACTTTTACTTTATCCGAATCCCGTCTTGCCGGAATAGAATCTGTAACGATCAGTTCCGATAGTTGGGATTTTTCTATCTTTTCATAGGCATCACCGGATAATAGGGCGTGAGTTGTAATGGCCCTAACACTTAGTGCACCTCTTTCCATCATTAAATCGGCAGCCTTGGTCAACGTTCCGGCGGTATCCACCATATCATCTACTAAGACCACGTTTTTTCCTTTTACATCGCCAATAAGCTCCATGTGCGATATTACGTTTGCTTTTGCCCGTTGCTTGTAACAGATTACTACATCGCTAGACAATGCTTTGGAATACGCATAAGCTCTTTTGGAGCCCCCCATATCTGGTGAAGCTATGGTCAGGTTTTCCAGGTTTAAGCTTTTTAGGTATGGTAAGAACATAGTGGATGCGAACAAATGGTCAACAGGTTTTTCAAAAAAACCTTGAATTTGATCGGCATGCAAATCCATTGTAATAATTCGTGTAGCACCTGCCGCTTCAAGCATTTTAGCAATTAGCTTTGCCGCAATAGGCACTCTTGGCTTGTCTTTTCTGTCTTGTCTTGCCCAACCAAAGTAAGGCATTACAGCGGTTATGTGTCTAGCAGAGGCACGCTTGGCGGCATCTAGCATTAATAACATTTCCATTAGGTGTTCCGAACTAGGATTCGTTGAACCGATAATGAAAATACGGGTACCTCTAACGGACTCTTCAAAGGAAGGCTGAAATTCACCATCGCTATATCTAGAGAAGATTACGTTGCCTAATTCGGCCCCATAAAACTTGGCTATTTTTTTTGCTAACTCAGTACTTTGGGTACATGCGAAAATCTTAGGTTCGGGAACTTGGTAAGCCATGGGTAACGTATTGTGAATTAGTTTATTGACAAGTCGTTTTGTTAGCGAGGTGCAAATTTAGAAATTTATTTGTGTTGCTAAAGGATAAATGTTGTTATTTTTTGTGTTTGGAACAAAAAAAATTTTACTTTTGCAGTCGAAATTAATGCTCGAGTGGCGGAACTGGTAGACGCGCTGGATTCAAAATCCAGTTCCTTTGGAGTGTGGGTTCGATTCCCACCTCGAGTACAAGATTAAAAATGAAAAGCTGAGAATGTATTCTCAGCTTTTTTTATACCTGAAATCCAATAACCATATAGGACAGGTAGAAAAGTATATTAATGGTTAAGGCAAAAATTTAAAAATAATTACCGAACGTTTGGTAAAATTTAAATAATTTGTATATTTGCCCCATGAGACCACAGAAAGTACTGGATAAACAAATTATTGAAAGCCTAGTAGGTGTTTTTAGGTCAAAAGGTTATGACGGGGCTAGTCTTTCTGAATTAGCCCAGAAAACAGGACTTAAAAAAGCTAGTTTGTATCATCGTTTTCCGGATGGAAAGCAGGGTATGGCTATTGCTGTTATGGATTATTTAGGGGAACGGGCAGAAGAAAAAGTATTCAAGGCTTTACGGGATGATAGTGTATCTCCCGCACAACGATTGGTTAACGGTTTGGACAGTATTAGGGGTGTTTATACCAATGGAAAGGATGCGTGCATCTTAAGGGCATTTTCTTTAGGTTCTGGTCTGGAATTATTTGGTGAGCAAATAGGGAAAGGCATGTTGCATTGGATTGATGCCTTCAAAAATTTAGGTCAGGATTTGGGCTTGACCGATGAAAAAGCGAAAAAGTATGCCGTACAGACCTTATTGGAAATTCAAGGTAGTCTTGTAGTTACTAAAGGGTTGAACGACTTA
>CBDUKC010000370.1:0-2129 GCA_965367705.1 uncultured Maribacter sp.
GTATAGTCAACAATATCATTAATCACGAATCCTTGTGCTTCAAGGATATCGAAAATATCATCTCTTCTTTCCTTGCGACGGTTTTCTGCAAACATAGGGTATACTATAACTGTTCCTGTGCTGTGAAAGGAAACCCAATTGTTTGGGAAAATAGAATCTGGAGTATCATTTTCCTTTTTATCGTCTACAACGATTACGTTAACTCCGTTATCCCTTAAAACAGTTACAAAATCATCAAACTCTTTTTGAGCACGCTCATTTATGGTTTGGCTTTTAACGTCCAAATCTTCTTGAAAATAATTATTCACCGCTGTTTGCTCGTTCATCCGAAAGGCAACTGGACGTATCATCAATATTGTGTTGGTTATCTGCATATTTAATTGAATTACTCCCTTATCAAGGGCAAAGTGCTACATCTTAAAAGTCCTTCTTGTTTTGCAATTTCTGCATAGGGTATTTCCTCTACGGTAAACCCGTGATTCCTAAGCCATGTATTGAGACGGGTAAAATTCCTTTCGGAAACAATGACTTCTGGTGAGATAGAAAATACATTACTGAACATATTATACATTTCATCAGCGGTAATTTCAAAAATATTTTCCACCCCGAAGTACTCAATCAACCACTGGTATTCCTCCTCAACTAAAAATCCATTTTTATGTAGAATAGCCTTCCCTTTTCCTAACGGTTGAAAGCAACAATCTAAGTGCAGGGCATTTTCCTTTGCATTGGTAGATTTTCTAAGTTCAAATGATTTGATTTTTTTGTCAGGAAATTCGCTTGCCAACCAATCCACCGCATATTTATTTGTTCTGGCCGTAATATGTGTAGCATAATCCGCTGCAGTATACGTTCCTACAAAAATATAGTCCTTCCAAGGCATTACATCACCACCTTCTACATGAACCTCTTCCGGCGGATGCAATATATCTTTATCATCGATCTTATCTAAAACATGTAAAATAGCTTCGACCTCTTGCTCTCGATCAGGCAATATATTAGCAATGACCAACTTATTTTCAATAACAAAAGCGATATCCCTAGAAAAAATTTGATTACAATTCTCTAAAACTTCAGGTCTAAATACCTTAACACCATATTTATGAAATACATCCGCAAAAGCCTCCATTTCCTTTATCATATCCACCTCTTTAGGGTAGGTGCCGGCCAGTATATGTTCCAATGACTTAGGGTCATAAGCTTCCTCTGGACCGGGGGTAGGACCACAACTTTCTGCAGTACCCAAAACAACGGCTTTCAAAGGCGCTATTTCATCTTTAATATTTAGTTCTAACATAACGGTACTTGTAAAATTAAATCTAGGTTTTAACCAAAAAAAAGCTCCTTTAAACTAAAAGAGCTTTTTTGTTTTTTTATAAGGTAGCAATCTACCTTTTATCAAGTTCGACAAAAGATCTATGCGTTTCTCCAACGTACACTTGTCTTGGCCTTCCAATAGGCTCTCCGTTCAAACGCATTTCTCTCCACTGGGCAATCCAACCTGGTAGTCTACCTAATGCGAACATTACCGTGAACATTTCGGTAGGAATCCCCAATGCCCTGTAGATAATTCCAGAATAGAAATCTACATTTGGATATAATTTTCGATCTACAAAGTATGGGTCTTCCAAGGCTTCCTTAGCCAATCCTTTGGCTATCTCTAAGATAGGATCGTCTATTCCCAAATCAGCCAGCACTTCGTCTGCTGCTTGCTTAATGATTTTTGCTCTTGGATCAAAGTTCTTATACACTCTGTGCCCAAAGCCCATCAACCTAAAAGGATCATTCTTATCCTTGGCTTTGGCCATATACTTTTTAGTATCACCACCATCTTCCTGTATAGCTTCTAACATCTCTAAAACAGCTTGGTTGGCACCACCATGCAGTGGCCCCCACAAAGCGGAGATACCTGCAGAAAGCGACGCGAACAAGCCGGCATGTGAAGAACCTACAATTCGTACCGTAGAAGTAGAACAATTCTGTTCATGGTCTGCGTGTAGAATTAGCAGTTTATCCAAAGCGTCTATAACAATCTTGTTTCTCTTATATTCCTGTGTAGGTTTTTTGAACATCATTTTGTGAATATTCTCCACATAACCAAGGGAATCATCACCATAATCTAACGGCAA
>CBDUKC010000371.1:0-2127 GCA_965367705.1 uncultured Maribacter sp.
AACTCCTGCTGCACCATTCCTTGAATATTCCCATTTTCATCTACTAGAAGTGCTCGGGAACTTGTGGTACCTTGATCTAAAGAAATAATGTATTTTTTTGACATAACTTTTAAGGATAAGAATTTAAATATACCCTTAAAAGAAGTCAATTCAAAAGAGAAATTTTACGCAAACGATAACGTTGGATAAAAAATGAATACCGATTACTCTTTAAAAAAATGATACTCTCGTTCCACCTTACAGATACGAACACTATACTTCTGATACCACTCGTTTTTTCCTTTTGTTTGCGCCAACATATGCTCGGTATGTTCTCTCCATTTAGCAATGGATTCCAAATTTTTCCAATAGCTGACTGTGATACCAATAACTTCCTTAGCACTTTCAACTCCTAAAAAGCCAGGTTGGGTCTTTGCTAAATTTTCCATTTTAATAGCCATATCTGCATATCCTTGGACGACTTCTGTTCTGTTAGAAGTAAAAATTACAGCGTAATATGGTTCTTTCATTTGCTAAGAAATAAAATCTCGTTCTAAAAAATAGTCTACAATTGCCTGTTTCATCAATACGGATTGCTCTCCCGCTTTCAACGGCGGTAGTTCTTCCTTTGTAGTGTAATGCGGCCATCCCTCTTCATCAAAAAAGTCGAATTCATAATACCCATAGGGTTCCAACAACCTACAAATAGCTATATGCATTAAATCTAGCTTATCGTCTTTCCTATATTTTTTATGATACTGCCCCAATTCCTGTATACCTACCAAATAGATAATGGCGTCTAGCTCTAACACATCTCCATCTGCAAATTGAGCAGACAGTTTGCCTACCAAAATCTCCCACCTATCCTTTAACTGTGTATCCCTAGCCATTTTATACATTTGAAACTTGTAATTATTTTTAGAAAAGTAAAGGTACTAATCAATGTTCTATATTTGTCCCAAACTCTTTTTCAAATGGCGCTTTTAGATATTATTTTAGGAATTCTACTCCTTTTAGGACTTTGGAAAGGATTTAACAACGGACTCCTGATAGAAGTTGCCTCTATTGTAGCACTGATTGCCGGAATCTATGGCGCTATCCATTTCTCCTATATCGCTGGGGATTATCTTACGGAGCAAATGAATTGGGAGGAACGCTATATAAACCTAACTGCCTTTGTAATTACATTTATCGTTATTGTGATAGCCGTTCATTTTGCAGGAAAATTACTTACCAAGGTAGCTAATATTGCATTATTAGGACTTTTGAACAAAATAGCTGGAGCAGCGTTTGGAGCACTAAAAGTAGCTGTAATTTTAGGTGCTATCCTTGTATTTTTTAATCGCGTGAACAGCAACCTCAAATTTGTTTCAGAGGACGCGCAGAATGAATCCGTGCTATTTAATCCCATCAAAGAAATTGGCGCTTTAGTGTTCGATACAATTTTACGAGAAGAACTTCCTAAGACCGAGGAAAAGCCATAGTCGATAAAATGCATGAAACGGCGTTTAAAAGTAGATTCCCCCGAATTATTGTCCTTTCATCGAATAAAAAATAATTTTTACCGTACCAACCTCAATTTTAATTAATATTACATCGTCGATATCCCCTATCGGCACGAGAACAATTAGTACCCATTTCTTATAGACCTACTTCCCTGCGTTGAGCAACCTGCTTACAAATAGAACATTATATGAAAATGAGAGCGCAATACGCTGTCCTTGTTTTGTTTGTATTTATTTTTGGTTCCTGCTCAAAAGAACCTATTGATAATACACCGAACATTGAAGCTGTAAATGTAATAGCCTTAGAACAAGAGGTACTAGAAATTGTAAATTCCCATAGGTCTGAGTTAGGAACCAACACCTTAGAATTTAGCGAAGTTGCTTACGAATATGCTAACAAGCATACAGATTATATGATTTCAAAAGGAAGTCTTAGCCACGATAATTTTAGCTCACGCGCTTCTAGTATAGCTTCAAAAGTAGCCGTTCAAATGGTGGCAGAAAATGTTGCCAAAGACTATAATACTGCTCAAGATGCCTTCGTAGGCTGGTACGAAAGCTCTAGTCATAAAAAAACAATGGAAGGTGATTTTACACATACAGCTGTAAGTGTAAAAAAAGATGAAAATGGCAACTTCTACTA
>CBDUKC010000372.1:0-2104 GCA_965367705.1 uncultured Maribacter sp.
TCTTTTTTGATCTGGACAACGGTAGCAGCTTTCATGGCTTAAAAATACTTTAAAAGTCATACATGCCAATACGTTTTCTTGCTCAGGTTTTTAGGATCTATTCAATCTCCCACCACTTTGCGTTCATGACCTATGCACTAAGCCATGGCGAATTATAGCAATAATTTCCGGAACGACGGTATTTCACCTTTGTTTGTAGTACTATTTGTCAAGGTCTAACGTAGTATTCTAGTTAGACCCTTACCTTAGTTTTTAAAATACAACGACTAGTGCTCTGCTTCCGCTAGCTTCTTTGTATCTACATATTGCTGAAAGGCGATGATTTTACCCTCATTGTTAAGCGTCCATAGATGTGCAGCTTGTGCATTATAGCTCTTTCCCGTTTCTTTTACTTTGGCGTCATACCGTAGGGTAGCTAAAACCATATTGTCGCTCATGTTGTGCACCTTAATGTCTTTTAGGTTAAAATGGTCATGGTTGGCACCAAGACGGGCGAAAACACCATTTAAGATAGCATCTGGACCCACATAAGGGTTGCCATCTGCCAAAGAATTACTTTCCGCTTCGTTCCATTCGATATTTGGATCCATGGCGCCTAGAACAGATGGCATATCACCTGTTGCAAATGCATCATATAAATTGTTGATCACGTCGATGTTTTGATTGTTCATCATATTTATTTTGGTTTATTTGATTCGTATTATTACTCGTGTATTTCATTATTAATAGCCTATTGCTGCCCCGTCTGGACTCGAGGAATCCGAAGCTCCAATTAGGATGTTATTTTCTACATCTACTTGAATTCCCATTAATACTCCCATGGCGTTTCTCGGGACCAGCTTATGGTTCATCGCTTCAAGAGCTTTTCGTGTATCTGGTGATAGCAGTCCTTCTTCGTATCTTATTTCATCCGGTAACCATTGGTGATGGATCTTCATGGCTTCGATTGCTTTGTCTACGGGCATGTTGTAGGCCAATACATTAAGCACGGTTTGGAATACCGTATTGATGATGGTTCTCCCTCCAGGACTTCCTATTAAGAGATACGGGCTACCATCTTTTGCTACAATGGTTGGCGTCATGCTAGAAAGCATTCTTTTTTCAGGTTGAATAAGGTTTGGGTTTGTACCAATTTGACTGGATCTTGTTGTTACACCAGGCTGCGGATTAAAATCTCCCATTTCATTATTGAAGATGAAACCTAGTTTTTCAGCGCCAATTCCAGAACCATAGCTGTGTTCTAGGGTGTAGGTTAGGGAAACTGCGTTCCCATGCTTGTCCATTACGGAAAAGTGCGTGGTGCTCTTGCCATCGTACAGCTGTCCAAATGCAGTGGAATCACTAATGGAAGCCTGTGTCATATCAATGTTGTCAAATCTGGTTTTGGCAAAGGCTTTGGATGTTAGTTTATCCAAAGGCATGTCTGGATTAAAATCCGGATCTCCCAAATGTTCCGCTCTATCAGCAAAGGCTCTTCGCATGACCTCCGCTACTAAATGAACATATGCTGTAGAATTGAATTCGATAGCTTCTAAATCCGCCAACTCCATAAGGTTCATCATTTCTAGTAACGCGACTCCTCCTGAGCTTGGTGGTGGCATGGAGTAAATGTCATAGCCATTAAAAGTTCCTTTCATTGGTTTTCTTTCAATTGCTGTGTACCGTGCAAGGTCTTTTGTTGTAATAATACCACCGTTCGCTTTCATAAAACGTGCTATTTCTTTCGCTACCCTTCCGGTATAAAAACCATCTTTACCATGGTCCCGGATTTCGCTGAGGGTCAGAGCCAGTTCAGGTTGTTTCCATAGCTCACCAAATTGCGTAAGTTCCCCATTATCTTTTTTGAAATAATCCTGTAAAAATGGAATAGGGGAGTTCGACTCAAAAAAACTGGCCGATCTATAAAGGGCCCATGTAAGTGGAAAGCCATTATTGGCCAGGTCAATCGAAGGTTGTACTAAAGCCGCCCAAGGTAAACTTCCGTATTTTTCATGTGCCATATACAGACCCGCTACTGTACCGGGTACCCCAACGGATTTGGCTCCAATATGATTACCGGTCGATTCTGACCCATAGAGGTTTTTTCCTTTTGTAATAGTTCCGG
>CBDUKC010000373.1:0-2100 GCA_965367705.1 uncultured Maribacter sp.
AGGCATATTCATTTCTTTGGCATAATCCTTCAAAAAGGTATTGCCTTCTGTTGCATATTGATTAAAATTAAGTGCCATGATACTCCTGTTTTAGAATGAGTCATAAAATTTAGCAATTACACTAAATCCCCAAATGACATAAGTCATTTTAGGAAAAGAATAGCATTCCTACTTTTGAGAAGAAACTAAAACAAACTAATTATGACGATACATATGCAGTATGTACAGATGCCAGAAAGCGAATCTTTAAGTAGAATCGTAACCCGTAATCTTCAGAAATTATCACATAAATATGATTTTGTAATACGTGCCGATGTTTTCTTTAAGCTTGGACAAGGTAACGACGGAAAAGATAAAATATGTGAAATACAACTAAGTGCTCCTGGACCACGAATTTTTGCGAAATCTGCTGAAACCAATTTTGAAAAAGCAGCTTCGGAAACCGTAAGTGATTTGGAGCGTCAACTAAGAAAACGTAAGGAAAAATTAGGTAGACGTAAAAGAGCGATTTAAAATGCAAAGAATTTTAGTTCCTGTAGATTTTTCAGAACCTTCTTCCTTTGCCCTAGAGGTTGCAGCTCAAATAGCTGGAGCGCAACAGGCAGAAATTGTAGTATTACATATGTTGGGGCTTTCAGAGGCGGTTTTGACGAAAGATGAAACCCACGAATATGAGGAAGCCAAATACTATATGGAACTAGCAAGAAAGCGCTTTAAACCTTTTTTGGACAAACCGTACCTAAAGAATATTAAGGTCAAACAAATAGTTCAAAACTATAAAATATTCAGAGAGCTAAACAAGGTTGCCCAAGAACAACATATTGATTTGGTTGTTATGGGTTCGCATGGTGTAAGTGGCCTAAACGATTTTTTCGTAGGCTCGAATACTGAAAAGGTAGTACGCACCTGCGATGTACCTGTTCTCGTTGTAAAAGCACCAAATCCTGATTTTAAGGTCCAAAGAATCTTATTCGCATGTGATTTTACAGCTGCTACTATTTTGGCCTTTGAACGTGTAAAGGCATTTGCAGCGAATTTTTCCGCAAAACTGCAACTTATCTATGTGAACACACCCTACGATAGTTTCATGAGTACTACTCAAATGGAAAAACGAATCTCAACATTTTTCTTTAAAGCAGGCATCAAAGAACAAGAGGTTACCATATACAATGATTTTGGTGTGGAGCAAGGTTTAATGAACTGCGCCAAAACGGGTAGTTTTGATATTCTGGCCTTACCGACCAGAGGAAGAAAGCCACTTTCCCACTTTCTATTAGGAAGCAGAAGTATCGGTGAGGATGTAGCCAACCATTCAAATTTGCCTGTGTTGACCCTAAAAATATAACCCGCATACTGGAGGATGAACATTCCTTGATATACGTTAGTTTACTTTAGCAGCAATTCAATTTTTGCAAGGATAATTAGTTCTGCCTTATTCTTGCCAGAGAAGGAATTAGCAATGGCATTGGCAGTTTTCTTAGTCAACAATTTTATTTTACTTGAAAAAGCATGTGGATGTTCTCCGTAAAAGTCCTTAAACTCATCAAAACATTCCTCGCTGGTCCTTGTGTATTCCATTAATACATCAAAAACAATTTCAATTTGGTTAGCGGCATCAGTACCATAACGGTCTGTAAAATCATCTACGTACAACCAATCTTCCTTAACGATTTCCTTTACTTTATCCCATTCCTTTGCATGTACACTACCATCGCTTATCGCTACGGCATAAAATAGTTTACCCAAATTTTCATAGAGTCCATTCATGGTTTTAGGAGTATTTTTCATATTTAGAGTCTTTTATGCTAAGCTCTAAATTAAGGAATATAGCTTATAATTTCTATGACCAATATCAGTTTGTATTCTTTATATTTGATACATGCACGTTTTTGAAAAAAATAGTAATATTTTCAACTTACTTTCAGAGGGAGTATCCGAGGGTATTATCGTTATTAACGCAGAACAGTTTATTGTCGCTACCAATACGTCAGCTGAAAAAATGTTCGGGTATAAGAAGAAGGAACTGATTGGGAAACCGTTAGACACGCTAATACCGAAAAGATTCCGTCACAACCATGATGCTCAAGTTGAAAACTTTAT
>CBDUKC010000374.1:0-2095 GCA_965367705.1 uncultured Maribacter sp.
TGGTATTTGGCTGATGAATTGATTGGCTCCGGAGTTATTTCATAATTAGGATTGATTTTTATTCAACGTAAACCTGTTATCCCATGCGTAATAGAATTACCGAACTTTTTGATATTGAATACCCGATCATACAAGCGGGAATGATATGGGCGAGCGGTTGGCGGTTGGCATCAGCGGTATCCAATGCAGGTGGTTTGGGTATCATCGGCGCGGGCAGCATGTATCCTGATGTGCTTAGGGAACACATTCAAAAATGTAAGCAGGCTACGGACAAGCCTTTTGGGGTAAACGTTCCTATGTTGTATCCCGAAATAGACAAGTTGATTGAAATTATTGTGAACCAAGGGGTAAAGATTGTTTTTACTTCAGCAGGTAATCCAAAAACTTGGACTTCGTATCTCAAAGAAAAAGGAATTATCGTTGTACATGTAGTTAGTAGCGTTGCTTTTGCCTTAAAGGCTGAAGCTGCGGGCGTAGACGCTGTCGTGGCCGAAGGTTTTGAGGCAGGAGGACATAATGGAAGGGACGAGACCACAACGCTAGTATTGATTCCGTCCGTAAAGGAGCAGATAAAAATTCCGTTGATTGCTGCTGGTGGTATCGGTACTGGCAAAGCCATGCTTGCCGCCATGGTTTTGGGAGCAGATGCAGTGCAGATAGGAAGCAGGTTCGTGGCAAGTACAGAAGCTTCTTCACATGCGCTGTTTAAGGATAAAATAGTAGAAGCCAAGGAAGGAGATACAGAACTGACCCTTAAAGAACTTGCGCCTGTGCGATTGTTGAAAAACAAGTTTTATGATGATGTACAGCGTGCCTATGCCAACGGTTATACACCAGAGCAACTCAAAGAATTATTGGGTCGCGCCCGTGCTAAAAAAGGAATGTTCGAGGGCGACATGGTAGAAGGTGAATTGGAAATTGGACAGGTTTCTGCCTTGATTCATGAAATAATGCCGGCGGCAGATATTGTTTCAGAGCTTCTAAACGACTTCAAAAAAGCTGTGAGCGACACAGGTGGTTTTGGTTGGTTTTGAGAGCAAGTACGACAGGATAGTATGGTTTTATAGCCCTTTAGTATAATCGAAAAATTTCCTTGTAATTTAAGTCTTGCTCCTTAAATATTTGAGAGAATAACGTTGCTGCGCATCTAAGGATATATGCCGCTATCAAAATAATCATAAACATTAGCACAATATTTAAAGGAAAAATATCATTCATTGCATCGGTTCGTAAAGACGCCTGGACTATATAAATTTCTAAACAAAGCCCGCCGATAATCTTTATAGCTGTCCCAAAAACTTTATGATTATAAAGATTTCTCATAATCTTAGTGTTGCCTATTTTATAAAAATAGAAAGTCAAACCTAACAAGGGTAATAATGATATTATTTCTATTTGTTTCGGGATGATATCTAGTCTTGAGTAGTATAACATAGCATAAAATATAAAGATAAATGAGGTGAGTATAAAAAGATTATTACCAAACTGATGTGTTATCTTTTTTTGATAAACCCCAGATATAGCTCCTAATAACATAAATAGGAAATAGAAACCCCATCTAAAAAAAGTATTATATCCATATAATGAAGTATCAGTATGTGCTTCCGAGATAAAGAACCAAACAATAACAATTAAAAACGATACGATTCCGCTTAAAAGCAATCTTTTGGTTTTGTTGACTATATAAAGAAAGATGTATAGTATCATTATACATGAGATAAACCATCCTCCACCGTATAGTATGATTTGAACCATATTTTGTGAGCTGCCGAAAAAGATAGCGCTTAATAAAGCCCAGGCAAATATGGTTGGGTAAATTCTATTAATTCTTTTTTTGTAAAATTGGTCAAATCGTCCTGCTGGTTTCAAAAATATGGTGAATCCTGAGGCAAAGAAGAATAGGCAGTTTCCCACTGTCCCACCTGTAGCAAATGCACGAATTGGATATAGTGTATCAAACATGGAGTTAGTAATAAGTATCGCAGCAATACACTTTATCACATCAATACTAATGTTTCTTTCTTTCATCTTTAATTTACCTTAATTATTATTATGAGGTTGATATTAAAACGTAGAAAAGTTAAAAATAGTTTAT
>CBDUKC010000375.1:0-2073 GCA_965367705.1 uncultured Maribacter sp.
AGCGATTAACCACATTGAATAATGCTTTCCCCGCTACAAGGTTGTTATAATTACTTAGGATTTGAGGAATTACGGAATTGGTGTCAGAAACGCTTGCATAATGCGGTGTCATAAAAATTTTAGGATGCTTCCAAAACCTATGGGAAGAGGGTAATGGTTCTTGATGATATACATCCAAACAGGCACCTGACAGGTGATCCTTATCCAGTTGCTCCAAAAGGTCGGCATCTACCAAATGACCGCCACGAGCCACATTTATAATATATGCGCCCTTTGGTAGCTGAGAAAAAAGTTTGTTATCCAAAATTCCGTTGGTATCCGGTGTTAAGGGTAATAAGCACACTAAGAAATTGGAATCTTTTAAGAAATCTCCTAATTCAGTACTTCCTGTAAAGGTTTTAACACCATCAATAGACTTTTTACTTCTAGACCATCCTTGCACCTTAAAGCCAATATTCACCAAATCTTGGGCGGTAAGCGCACCTAATTCACCCAATCCCATAATACCTACAGTGACGTCAGAAATTCGCCTATACTCCCTAGGTTTCCAAATCGATTGGGTTTGTTGTATTTTATAGCTACTAAAGTTTTTTAGTTCTGCAAAAATAGCAGCTACAACATGTTCGGACATATCGCTTGCCAAATAGGGGTCTACCACTCGCGTAATCGGTACATGTTGTGGTACACTAGCATCCTCAAAAATATAATCCACTCCTGCCCCTGCAGATGCTATACATTTTAAATTAGGATACACGGCTAAGCTACCTTTTGGATGTTTCCAAATAAGCGCCATAGTAATAGCTTCTTTAGGATGTTCATCCAAGTAGCTATACACTTTAAGTGTCGAATTCGCTTGTAACAAAGCATTTTTCCAAGCTTCAATTTTATTGTCCTGTCTTATAATTACGATTGCCATTTAATCTAATATATCTAGGGCCTTGGAGAATTCTTCCCCAAAAGGCCAGTTTTCATCTTGTGTATGCTGGTATAGTTTTACTATCCGTTGCTTAAACTCTCCCAATAGTCCGTTTTGAGAAACGAACTGGGTCATTTCGGCAAAGGAAGTGCCCATGCTTTTGTAAAAGGAATCGGCTACCTTTCTGTCCATCGCAAAGGTTTGCCCTATTGCTAGATTATAACACATCAAATCTGCAATCAAAATAGGTTCCATACCTAGCTTGATAAAGTGTTTGATGAACTTTTGGGCTATGGAACGTCTTGCTTTTGGTCGCTTCCGTTTTAAAGGAAAATATTCATTGGAAATTTTAGTCTTAGCCTCTTGTACCAATTTATCTTCCTTTGGATTAAAAATAAAATCGTAATAGGTTTTGACCTCCGGAAAACGTTGGTACAAATCCATCATTTGGTGTTCCAATTCTTCTTTTGGCAATTCGCTCAAGTACTTTGTTAATGCTCTTTTACTCATAAACTATTCCAAACTCAAAAATAAGGTTTGCTAGCAAATATGTACGGATACCTACAATATATTCTTAAAAGCTTATAAAATATGTATAATTAAGTGCTTATCCTTTTGGAAAAGAGCCAATAAAGATGTATTATGTTCTCTTGTAGAATTACTAACACACAGACATCGATATATATGAGGCAACTAAAGATTATCAAGCAGGTAACGAATCGCGAATCAAAGTCTTTGGACAAGTACCTGCAAGATATCAGTAAGATAGATTTAATTACAGCTAACGAAGAAGTAGAATTAGCGCAAAGAATACGTAAGGGTGATCAAATTGCCCTTGAAAAATTAACCACCGCGAACTTAAGGTTTGTGGTATCCGTAGCAAAACAGTATCAAAATCAAGGGTTGAAATTACCCGATTTGATTAATGAAGGTAATTTAGGGCTTGTAAAGGCCGCTAAACGTTTTGATGAAACCAGAGGATTTAAATTTATATCCTATGCAGTATGGTGGATTAGACAATCCATTCTTCAGGCGCTAGCCGAACAATCTAGAGTGGTTCGTTTGCCTTTGAATAAAATTGGTTCTATTAATAAGATTAAAAAGACATTTTCCTATTTAGAGCAAACACATGAGCGTCCGCCATCTCCAGAAGAAAT
>CBDUKC010000376.1:0-2059 GCA_965367705.1 uncultured Maribacter sp.
CCAGGTAAAAAACCAATTCCGTAAACCGTGTATATATGACTCGTATGTAATGCTATAATTTCCGTTTCCGTAAGGCTTAATTGCTGCGAAATTTCATCTAAATCAATTCCAAATTCCTTTTCATAAGATACTGGAAGTCGCCATAGGTATTTCTGATAAGGCTTCTTCTCCCCCATGCTCGCATACCAGTTTTGTAACTTTTCGCTAAACGAAGCATAATCCAAAGTCACTTTTTTATTAACGACTAAAAGGGAGTTATAAGCGGAAACGTATTCCCAATCTGATCCTTTTAAACAATGATTTTTCAAAAAAGTTTCGAACTGTAGGATATTGTTCAAAATGACCTCGCTAACCTCCATAGGCCACTCTACCAAAATTGCGTGAAGGCCAAAAGGTTTTGTATGAATTTTAGGGGATATCACTTTTGTCGCTTCTTATTTAAGTTGTGGTAATTCTTTTGAAAGATACATTAATATTTGCAAAGCATTGGGCGTATCTCCATGTATACAATAGGTATCTGCACGCATCTCTTCCAGCCTTCCCGAAACAGTGCGCACCTTTTGCTCCTGAACCATCCGCAGTACGTGTTCTAAAACTAATTTGGGTGCTATAATAAGTGCATTATCGTTTTTTCTTGAGACAAGACTAAGGTCGTTATTGTAGTTTCTGTCGCCAAATGCCTCGCTCTTTGTTTTAAACCCTTTGTTGATTGCAAGTTTAGAAAACTCAGATCCAGCGGGAACGTAAAGAAAAATAGCGGCCTTATAGGGTTCTATTGCCTCCAAAAAAACCTGGGCCAAGTCACCTCCTATTGCAATGTCGTTGTACAAAGCTCCGTGCGCTTTTATATGATGAAGTTTCACTCCTTCTTCAGTACAAATCGAAACTAATTGAGATATTTGCTCACGAACTGTCCCTATTAATTCATTCGGAGGTAAGTCCATAGAAACCCTTCCAAAATTGGGCATATCTGGATACGAAGGATGTGCTCCTATTTTCACTTGATGCTTTTTGGCAATTGAAACCACCCACCTCATTGTAGCTTTATCCCCTGCATGTCCGCCACATGCGATATTACAAGACGATACATACGGAAGTACTTCGGCCTCATTACCAACACCTTCACCCACATCACAATTTATATCAATATGTTTTTTCAAATTCTTGTATCAAGGTCAATTATAAATTTTAATTCAAAAATAGCGCCTTCGCTTTGAACCCCATAAGAAGCACATCACTTCATTTTGGGTGTAGGAGTCCGAAAAAATCCCTAAGTCAGTCCTGCATCAAAAAGGCGAATCTATACAAAAGGTTGAACTTCTAACTACCATACCTAATCAATTTTTAAACTACGCTAGGATTCCGCCAGCTACCAATTGAATCCAATTACCTTTAAAATACTTTTAGCACCCAGAATAATCGCTAGGGCAATGATAAGGATTCCTAGAATATTTTGGAATCGAGTATTTTTATAAGCACCCATGACGGATGTTCTATTTACCACCCACAATAAAAATACTGCAATAACAGGGAGTAAAATACCATTCGCTATTTGGGCAAATTTTATAATTTCTATAGGTGTTATATTAAATGATAAAAAGAATATCCCCAATCCTAAAATAAGCATCCAAACAGATCTAAACCTGATGTCCTTTAGGTTTGCCTTCCAACCAAAACAACTATTAGCCACATATGCCGCAGCTAATGGTGCGGTAATCGCAGATGTAATCCCAGCCGCAAATAGACCGGCTCCCATGAAGTATCTGGCACTTGCGCCGTACAATGGTTCCAAGGCTTGTGCCATATCCATCACAGTATTAACTTCCGTATTGGTGATTACCGCGGCGGAAATGATAATACATATGGAAACAAATCCTCCAAGCACCACAGCAACAATAGTATCCCTTCTTGCAGCAGGTAGTCCATCAATTGTTTTCCATTTTTCGCTTACTAAAGAAGCATGTAAGAATAAGTTGTACGGCACCACCGTAGTTCCTACCAACGCAATTATCGTAAGAATACCGTCTTGTGGAATTTTAGGAACAAAAAGCCCTTCCAA
>CBDUKC010000377.1:0-2047 GCA_965367705.1 uncultured Maribacter sp.
CCTTTTTGAGCTTCTAGAGACACAAAGCTGAATACAGTAATACTCGGCTCTATTTTATCAGTATCCAAAATAGCCACGTACCCTTTTATATACCCTTCCTTCTCTAATCGTTTTATACGTTCGTATACCGGAGTTTTAGTCAAGCCCAACTGTTCTGCGATAATTTTGGCTACCGTTTTAGCATCTTTCTCCAATATTTTTAAAATACTCCGGTCAACTGCATCCAACTTTTCTAACATAACAATTCCTTTTTATGGGCTTAGCATGAGTTAAATATACCAGTATTTCCTTTTTTAAGTTTATTTAAAAGGAAATATCTCTAATTTTTGTATATCAAAGTATAATAATCCCCAAGATTCATATCTTTAATAGAAATTAAATATATGTTTCATCTTGCTCAAGCAAACATTGCTCGCTTTAAAGCTCCTTTAGACCATCCTTCAATGAAGGAGTTCGTAGATTTTTTGGAGCCTGTAAACAAATTTGCTGATGAAAGTAAAGGGTTTATTTGGCGCTTAAAGGATGGAGACGGTAGGTCGGCTTCTTTTTTGGAATCCCCTTTTCAGGATGAAATGATGGCCATCAATGTTAGTGTTTGGGAAGACATGGACTCATTCAAATCATTTGTTTACAGTTCTGCCCACAGCTACTTTTTAAAAAACAAAAAAAAATGGTTCGACCTATCTAAACCTTCACAGTTTGTTATGTGGTGGGTACCTATTGGTGAAATACCAACCTTAGACCTAGTGAAGCAAAAGCTTGAACTTCAATTAGCGCAAGGGGATTCGCCTACTGTTTTCTCTATGCGGTCCTTATTCGATGCAAACGGTAAACCTATTAAATCGCTTTAAACCATGATGTACGAAAGCAATCCTATCTTAGACAAATTACCAGGTCATTTAAAGCAATATATAAAACCTCAAAACTACACCGACTACACGGCGATCAACCAAGCTGTTTGGCGCTATGTTATGCGTAAAAACGTAGATTATCTAAGTCAGGTTGCGCATGGGTCTTATATGGACGGGCTTCAACAGACAGGTATTTCTATTGACCACATTCCTAATATGTACGGCATGAACCGTATTCTAAAGGACTTGGGTTGGGCCGCTGTAGCGGTGGATGGTTTTATCCCACCAGCAGCTTTTATGGAATTTCAAGCGTATAATGTTCTTGTAATTGCCTCCGATATTCGCCAATTGGAACATATTGAATATACACCAGCACCAGATATCATACACGAGGGTGCGGGTCACGCCCCTATTATCGCTAATCCAGAGTATGCGGAATATTTACGCCGTTTTGGAGAAATTGGCTGTAAAGCGGTATCCAGTGCTAAAGATTTTGAACTCTATGAAGCGGTACGCCATCTATCTATAATAAAAGAAGCCAAGGGTACGAACCCTTTAGAAATAGAAAAGGCCGAGAAACATATTGAGGAGCTACAAAAAAATATGGGCGAACCTAGTGAAATGGCACTTATAAGAAACCTACATTGGTGGACGGTAGAATACGGACTTATAGGTACCGTGGACAATCCTAAAATATATGGCGCTGGTCTCCTTTCCTCCATTGGAGAAAGTGCTTGGTGCATGACCGAAGAAGTTAAAAAAATCCCCTATTCCATAGCGGCGGCGCATACAGCTTTTGACATCACCAAGCCTCAGCCACAGCTATTCGTTACACCAGATTTTGCTTTTTTAAATCAAGTTCTAGAAGATTTCGCCAATACTATGGCACTCAGAACTGGAGGTTTAAAAGGCATCCAAAAACTAATACACTCCAGGGAACTAGGCACTATAGAACTGAGCACAGGCCTACAAATTTCAGGCAATTTTGAATACGTAATAGCACATGACAGCAATCCCATATATTTTCAGACAACGGGGAAATCAGCCTTGGCATTTCGAGAAAAAGAATTGGTAGGACAAGACACCAACAAACACGCTACTGGGTTTGGGTCTCCCATTGGTCGTTTGAAGGGTATAAATATTGCCATTGAGGAAATGAGCCCAAGGGATTTAAAGGCATACAACATCTTTGAAGG
>CBDUKC010000378.1:0-2038 GCA_965367705.1 uncultured Maribacter sp.
CAAAAAAACAAAAATCATATCCTTGATGGTATTATGACCAAGTGGCTTTCCGCCTTTATGGATGAAGGGCTTGCAGAGTGGGAAATGCCCGGTAAGAAAGCAGGTTTCTATAAAGCATGGCGTAAGCTAGCTAAATATGACCAAGATCTTAATATCGATTCGACTAAGGATATACCGGAAAATAGTAGCGATGCGTTAGTACAGGTTTTGGTAGGACAGCAAGAAGAAAACCATGTTAAGATTTTTACCTATCACTTGGCTTCCTTACCAGGTTGGACCGGGTATATAAATTATCGTACAGAATCTAACTCACTTTGGAACCAAGCATATCCTATTACATTGATGGATTATTTGGCGGTGCGTCTTTGGATAGCTAAGCACTTAAACTTGGAAATTCTTCCTAAGGACACTGTTGATAATGTTACAAGTGATTTGGCGGAAATAAGGTATATATGGCTGAAAGCATGGGAAAGTACCTGGCAGCATCAATTGGTTGATTCTTTAGCGTTAGATAAGACGGTTAAAACTGATGCTAAAGAAGACAAGAATATTCCAGATGTGCAAATGGCATTTTGTATTGACACCCGTTCGGAACTTATAAGAAGACATGTAGAAGCTAAAGGGAATTATGAAACATTCGGCTATGCAGGATTTTTTGGCATCGCCATGGACTATAGCAATTTAGAAGACGGGATGAGCCGAAAATCATGCCCTCCAATTGTGACTTCGGCCTATCAGGTATCCGAGACTGCCCAATCTGGTAAGAACGAAAAATTGTTGAAGTATAACAGGAAGAATGAAACCGCAAGATTTGGTGGTTATTTCTTTAAGCGAATGAAAAATATGTTGCCATCTGCCTTTGGTTATGTAGAGGGTTCAGGGTTCTTTTATGGTTGCTTTTTGTTGATTCGTACATTGGCTCCAGGTATATTTTATCGCTATAAGAAGAAAAATACAGCCTCTTACGAAGACGTATGTACACCTGAAATACATAATGTAAATGAGAATACGGATATGCAATTGAACATTCCTCTTGAGGAAAAAGTGGGAATAGTGAAATCTGCCTTTGATCTTACAGGTTGGCAAAATTTTGCCCCTTTGGTTCTTTTTGTTGGGCATGGAAGTCATTCCGCGAACAATGCTTTTGCTTCCAGCTTGGATTGTGGTGCTTGTGCGGCGAGTCCGGGAAGGCATAATGCACGTATGCTGGCAAATTTGGCCAATGAAAAAGAAGTTAGAAATGCGTTGGTAGAAGAGCACAATGTCCAACTTTCTGACGCTACGGTATTTATTGGTGCAGAACATAATACTACTACTGACGAAATCGTGATTTTTGATTCAGAAGTGCCTGGTTCGCACAAGGAGAAACTGGCTGTTCTTAAAGCGAACTTGATGCTGGCACAACAAACGGCAACACAGGATCGCCTAGGAATTGAAAAAAATAGCATAGCGATTGCTGAAGGCAAAGCCAACCAATGGAGTGAAACAAGACCTGAATGGGGTCTGGCAAAAAATGCAGGATTTATAGTGGGGCCGAGGGCACTTACCAAGAACAAAAATTTGGATGGCCGTTGCTTCTTGCACTCTTATGATTGGAGCTTAGATAAAACCGGAGCTGCCTTAGAAGGTATTATGCAAGGTCCTATGGTGGTTACCCAATGGATAAATAATCACTACTATTTCTCGACGGTGGATAATAATACTTTTGGTGGAGGTTCAAAAATCACACACAACATTACTGGAAGGTTCGGGGTAGTGCAGGGTAATGGTGGTGATCTTAAAATGGGTCTTCCGTTGCAGTCTTTACGTTCTTCCGATACACAAATGTACCACAAACCTTTGCGTCTATCGGTATTGATACAAGCACCTAAATCACGCTTAGAAGATATTTTAAAGCGTAACGACAATTTACGTACACTTTTGGATAACCAATGGATTTACTTGATGGTCATGGAGCCTACAAAAGATAATAAAGTAGAGAAGTATGAAAAAGGTATGAGATGGATTCCAGTAGTCGAAGATGCTGCAATCGTCGCTT
>CBDUKC010000379.1:0-1934 GCA_965367705.1 uncultured Maribacter sp.
TAACCTATGATGATAGAAAGCGACCTTATTTCATAGAGGATCCCTATGTAAGA
This sequence comes from uncultured Maribacter sp., assembly GCA_965367705.1. Lineage (GTDB taxonomy): Bacteria > Bacteroidota > Bacteroidia > Flavobacteriales > Flavobacteriaceae > Maribacter. Next base: position 54 of record CBDUKC010000379.1, read on the forward strand.
ACTAAATCTGCCGATTGGCGCAACTACAAAGGGTCTGGTTATGATAGAGGGCATCTGGTCCCCGCAGGTGATCGCAGGTTTTCTGAGCAAGCGTATAACGAAACGTTTTATACGAGCAACATAAGCCCTCAGAATAGGGAGTTTAATGCTGGTTTATGGAATAGGTTGGAGATGCAGACCCGTAATTGGGCCAAACGATACAAGATCTTATATGTTGTTACCGGTGGTGTTTTGGTCGACGGATTGGACGAAATAGGCGAAGAAGACGTTGCGGTGCCTGAATACTTCTATAAGGTCATTGCTAGGGAATATCAAGGAAGCATAACGGTGTTGGCTTTTTTGATGAAAGGAGAAGAAAAAAACGAACCTTTACAGCGCTTTGCAGTACCTGTAGATCGTATTGAGGAACTTACGGGGATTGACTTCTTTTACGAAATGGATAAACAAACACAAATGAGAGTGGAAAAAGAAGTAGTCTTAAAAAATTGGAAATTTTAGAAGTTCTCTTTTAGCCTATTGGTGTCCATTTTAAGAAAAATAAAGAGTAATAAGGTAAAGAATAATAGGCCAGATCCACCATAGCTGAAAAAGGGTAGTGGAATTCCTATGGTTGGCAGTACACCTATTACCATACCAATATTTATGAAGTAATGTATGAACAAAACGGAAATTACTCCGTATCCATACATTCGTGCAAAATCGTTTTTTTGACGTTCTGCCAAAGAAATGAGCCGAAGGAATAAAATAGAGAACAATAGTATTACGGTTCCTGTGCCTATAAATCCCCATTCTTCACCAACGGTACTGAAAATATAGTCGGTATGTTGTTCAGGAACAAAATCTCCTTTGGTACGCGTACCTTCCAGAAATCCTTTTCCAAAAAATCCACCTGATTCAATAGCTTTTTCTGATTGATAGGTATTGTAGCCTATTGTTTTTCTTATCTCTTCTAGCTTATTAGGGTCTTTTTCCAAGCGTAACCAAAGACTAAAACGATCCCTATGTCTTTGTTCAAATACATTGTTAAAAACAAAGTTCACGGAAAGTGAAAATAAGATAACGGTCAAAGAAATTAGTGCGACTGGAATAACCGGTATTTTAAAACTTTTTCTTTTTAAGGTGTAAATAAGTATAACTAATAAAGAGAGTCCAATGGTTATCCAAATGGTTCCAAACATGAGGGTACTTACAAAAACTAGAATCAGTGCGAATCCAATACCCAGATAAAAAAGGGGAAGTCCTTCCCGGAATATAACAAAAATTAGGGCAAAGAAGACTAAGGCACTTCCTGGATCGGGTTGAGGAATTATTAGAATTGCGGGAATGAGTATGATTAGTAGGGCATAGAGTTGGTCTTTTCTTCGTTTGATATCCGTTTGGATATCACTTAGATACTTGGCAAGGGCCAGGGCCGTTGCTACTTTTGCAAGCTCGGAAGGCTGCAGGTTGAAGAAACCAAGGTCGTACCATGATGTTGCTCCTGCAATGGTTTTTCCAAACACAAAAAGCCCTAAAAGGGAGAGCATGGAGGCTAAATAAAAAACACTTGAAAAACGTTCGTAAACGTTTACCTCTAGCGCCATTACAAGTATAATAGCTACGAAGCTTACGCCAATAAAAAATAATTGTTTCCCATGCAAGGTGCCAAAGTCGAACAAGGATGTTTGGCTTTCTGTAAAGGTACTGGAGTATATGTTACTCCAACCGATGAATACCAATGCTAGGTAAATAAGAACGCTTATCCAATCTATACGTTTTAGGATACTTCTACCAGACACGCTCGTTTATTTTAAACTCTTCACCGCTATAGGGTTTGGCGTATTCACGTTCCAATGTTTTTTCTAACATCTTTTTTTCTAAATCTTTTCTAGAGATATCTCC
>CBDUKC010000380.1:0-1922 GCA_965367705.1 uncultured Maribacter sp.
ATGTGAATGCGATTAAAAATGGCTCCCATAAAAAAGATTTGGTAAATAAATGAGACCCTTCGGACATTAATTTGGGCTTTTCGTCCAGTACTGTTTCCATTGTTTTTTAAGCTAAACTATATTCATTGATAGAAAAACTTTTATTAGCTAACCTAAATAAAAACGAACCATGATTGATCAAACAGGTTATTACAGAATTGAAAACCAAGTTAGTGGAATGTTCTTATTGGCAGGAAGTTGGGGGAAATCGCCTAGCGATAGAGCAGTGTGGCAGTATGCCCTAACCGATAACTATACGAATGGCAACTATGATTTAGATGGATTCTTATGGCAGATTATACCTGATAATACTGGATACTATAGAATCATGAATAAGGTTAGCGGAATGTTTTTATTAGCGGGAAGTTGGGGCAAAGTACCTAGTGATAGAAACGTGTGGCAGTATCCCCTAACCGATGGGACTACTAATGGCAATTATGATCTTGAAGGATTTCTTTGGAGCATTAACGACCAGGGAAACATTATAAACAAAGTTAGCGGATTTGGCTTGTTAGCAGGAAGTTGGGGTGCAGCACCTAGCGACAAAAAAGTTTGGCAATATCCTCTTAATGATGGCGATCCCAATGGATTTCTTTGGAAATTGATACCTACAATTACGCTTTACGTTGACGCAGCGCATGCAACATCCCTTACTCCCCAAACGGTCGATACTTATTGTAGTTTTGGACAGGATAAATCCCAAACCACAAATGAAAACTTTTCACGTAGCGTAAATGTCGGCGATCAGGTTATTTGGCGAGGAGAAACGACTCCTCCTTCTTCAACTGTCATTGATATAACTCAGGTGAAAAAAGAAAATGTTCCGGGTAGTTCTAATGTATTTGGTGGGAATGGTATTTTACAAGGTAGTGGTAACCCAGAAACTGTGACCGGTACAGTGCAAGCTGGCACAGGGGGTGAAGATGAAACATATACCATATTCTTCAAAGTGAATGGTACTGGTCAACAACTTAAAATTGACCCTAGAATTAAAGTTAATCCTACACAATAATATGCGCTTAAAAAGAAAAGTCTATTACATAATCGGCTTTTTTTATTTAATAATATATTACGTGAGCGCCCAAGACCAACGCGTAGCAGATAGCCTAGTTCATATTTATAAAGCCGATACTATAAATGAGGAAAGAAAATTGGAATTACTTCGAAACCTTAGTTTCAATGAAATTAACAATCTTGAATTGTCTTTGCAGTATGCAAATGAACTAATTAAATTGTCGAAGGAAAATGGCAATTATCCTTATCTATCCCAAGGTTATTTTCAAAAAGGAAGTGCACATAATCTTAAGGGCGATATTGAGGAAGCAATTACAGCTTATTTTAAAAGTGCTGAAATAGCCCGGCAAGTAAACAATATTACTCTAGAGGGAGGAGCTTACGGAGCGATTGCTGATGTTTACGCTATCTCTGACAATCATAATAATGCAATGCTTTATTACAATAAGGCTATTTCTGCTTTACGTAAGGCTCGGGATACAATTCCATTGGCATCTTTTATTTTAAATGCCGGAGATGCGCTGCTTACCAATAAAAAATACGATTCGGCCTTAACCTATTTCAATGAATCTGGCGCCCTTTTTGAAAAAGCTGATTATGATGTTGGAAAGGCTTATAACCTGGGTAATATTGGTATGGTATACGCCAATACCGGAAAAAATAACCTTGCCGAAAAAAACATTAATGAAGCCATTCTTATTTTGGAAGAATCGGGAGATTATTACCCTATCAGTGTTTATCTTATTGCAATGGCCGATATCTATTTGGAAAAAGAGAAGCTTCAAACCGCTATAGATTACGCAAAAAAAAGTCTTACGCTTGCAGAACAATATGGCCTAAAAGAACAAATCGGTGATGCCAACCTGAAA
>CBDUKC010000381.1:0-1897 GCA_965367705.1 uncultured Maribacter sp.
GTATTGTCGGGATTTCCGCCTGCAAGGGCATTTCCAAACTGGTCTATGGATATAAACAAATGAGACATATATTGCCATAATCGGGAGTCCTTGTTGATCATAGGATTAGGATTGAGCACTACAAAGTAGAAAAAACTTTTTATAGTATTACGCGTTTTTGATTGGTATTCAATTATTTACCTGCTTAATCCTGTTATCTGCCAAAGTAACAGCGGTGGCGGTCTTCCGCCTAGTACTACATCATTTCATACTCTTACGTAAAAGATATTTCAGTACCTTGTAGAGTTCGTTAACAGTTTCTAGCTCCAATTGACAAATTTTTTAGAAACTTGAGACAAAAACCGAATGAAACAGTTAAGAAAAAACGGTACAATGAAGAAATTCTTAAAAATAGTCCTGCGTTCAACAGGCATTATGGTTACCTTTTTTTTGGTAGGCTCCCTAAATGGTCAAGAAAGTAAACATATAGGTGTGGCTGCCAAGGCACCCAATGATGCAAAAGTCCTGTTTGATGGCTCCAAAGCGCTATTGGATAAAAATTGGACCTATTGGGAAGGTCCAAGATTGGCCGCAACATTGCCCTTAAAATGGCAAATAGAAAAAGACCCGGTGGATACCGGTACAGTGGTCAACACAAATGATCCGGCTGCTGCCGGCGGAAAATACGGCGCAGCGGATATCGTAACCAAAACAAAATACCGCGATTTTAGACTTCATATTGAATTTTTGATAGTGAAAGAAGGAGGTAATAGTGGCGTTTATCTCCAAAACCGATATGAAATTCAAGTATTGGACGGCGACAAAACCAAGCACGGGATGGGAGCCATAATCAATGAGTCCGAATCTCCCTACGATGCCTATAACGGTATTGGAAAATGGAATGCCTATGATATTACGTTTCGCGCAGCACGATTTAAAAATGGTATCCGCTCCGAAAAAGCCAGGGTCACCCTTTATTTCAATGGCCAGAAAGTTCATGAAAATTTCGCAATCGATAAGGTTTGGGGTGGCATAAACTCGGGCTTAGACGGCGGAGTAGATCTTACAGATACCCCAGGCGGTATAAAATTACAGGCAGAAGGGCATGACGTTCTATATCGAAATATTTGGATTAAAGAATTGAACCTAAAGAAAGCCGAAACCGATTTTTAAAGGGAAACCAGAATCTGCCATCCGGAACCAAAAAATTATACCTATTCCTATTAAACCATACCACATGAAAAAAACTAAAACAGTTCTTAGCCTTATTTTTATACTGAGCATTACTACCACCTATGCAAGTAACCTTACTAGCCCTATGATAGGTGAAATGCAAACCCCCAACGATTCATTACGGCTAGCTGAACTAGATATCTTTTGGGCCGAGGTTTCAAGAACTGTACATGACGGTGACTTCGAAGGCTATAAGGCTACCTACCATGAAGATGCGGTTGTTGTATTTACAACTGGAGAAAACAAAGCATCACTATCTATTAGCAAAGCGCTACGAAACTGGAAGCAAGATTTCATAGACACCAAGGCAGGAAGAACACAGAATAGTGTGGAATTCCGTTTTTCACAGCGTATAGGTGACGAAACTACCGCACATGAAACAGGAATTTTTGTCTTCCAATCAAAAGACGGATCTGTTAAAGCAAATCCAAAACAATTCATACATTTTGAAGCGCTACTTGTAAAACGTGATAACGCTTGGCTGATGGTAATGGAATATCAAAAATCCAAAGCAACCGAAGAAGAATGGGAGCTATTGGAATAATCTTGTAATCCACACGGGCACCAGAAGGGTTATTGCAATTGTTTCAGGACCAAGCGTATAGAAAAGACTGGTAGACATTTTTAGTAGGACAAAGTGCAGCTATGGGCCAGCTGGGGCCAAGATACCAGTCTGCCGCGTTGG
>CBDUKC010000382.1:0-1867 GCA_965367705.1 uncultured Maribacter sp.
GGGAGCTATAAATATGCTAATATTCAATGGAAAGCCGTGGATACGGTTTTTCAAAAAGGTGGTCCAAATCTTTTAGATCTTGATATTTTTCTATCACCACTTACGAAACGTTCCATCCGCGCAGAGCTACAGGTCCTAACAAAATCCAATGGTTTTACAGGCCCTGGAATTGCCATGACATATAGTAATCGAAACCTGTTCCATGGAGGAGAAACACTAAACGTCACTGGTAGTTTTTCCTATGAAGCTCAATTGACAGGTGGCAATAATAGCGGGCTCAGCAGTATCACTGGAGGTCTTCAAACCGAATTAATAATTCCTAGATTAGTACCTTTTTCACCACGTAGGTTCCTATATTCCGTTCCTAAAACAAAAATTGCTTTGGGGACGGATTTCCTGAATCGGAGTCAGCTCTACACACTAACCTCAGCAAATACCTCCTTTGGGTATATTTGGAATGCGAATAAATATGTATATCATGAACTAAACCCTATCAGCGTCAACTACACCAATCTCGCCAACACTACTGAGGAATTCGATGACATTTTAGAACAAAATCCTTACTTACGTAACAGTTTTGAGCAACAGTTCATAGTAGGTCTCAATTATAGTTTCACCTATAACGAATTGGTCGATGCAGACAAAACAACACCTTTTTTCTTTTCTACCAATTTCGAAATTGCAGGTAATGTCCTTAATTTATTAAGTGGAGATAGTACTGAAATCTTAGGATTGGAATATGCTCAATTTGCTCGACTAGATGCCGATTTTCGCTATTATTGGAAATTGGGCAAGGAGCGAACCTTGGTAAGCCGCTTATACGGAGGCTGGGGTATTCCATTTGGAAATTCTACCACATTACCCTATGTAAAACAATTTTTCTCTGGTGGACCGTATAGCGTGCGCGCTTTCCAAATACGGTCTTTGGGGCCCGGTACATTCCAACCTCCCAGTGAAAATTCAAGCACCTATTTCGACCAATCGGGGAATCTTAGACTGGAAGCCAACCTAGAGTACCGATTTCCGATTTGGTCCTATCTTAAAGGAGCACTCTTTGCAGATGCGGGTAATGTTTGGTTGACCTATGCTATCCCAATACCGCCGGATGAATCTGAGGAGAGCCGTCTTTTCAACGAAGACCTCATCGAAAATGGAACTTTTGGTTCTGATTGGGCGAGCGAACTAGGCGTAGGCGTAGGGTTAGGACTCCGTGTAGATATTCAAAATTTTGTTATACGTTTAGATATAGCCTCACCGTGGCGTGTCCCCTATTTGCCTAAAGAGGAACGTAGTAGAGTGCCTTTTTTTGGAGGAGGTAGCAATAATCTAGTTTGGAACTTTGCTATAGGCTATCCTTTTTAAGCTAATTTGCATCCATTATTAGTGAACAACTTCTGCTATCCTCTCGGGGCTATCCTAATGGAAAACAATACCAAATGAAATTACGGAAAGAAAAATGCCTGCCGTGAATACGGTAAAAGCTAATTCCTTAGTGATGTGCAGATTGCCTTTAGCTATAGCTTTGAAGATTCAAAATAGAAGATAGAAGCAATAACCCCAATCACTAATAATACCATAAAAGCTGCTACTATGTAGACGCCAGTTTTTGTGAATTTGTTATTCTGAAAAATATAATTACGTGTTTCTTCTTCTGGTTCTTTTATAAATTTTGTCTCTCCTCCTTGTTTCATTTTATTTAATTTTTAGATTAATCTTTATTTCTTAATGTATACCGTTTTCCTATTTACAAACTCTCGCATACCCTCTTGGGACAACTCTCGACCATAACCAGATGCTTTTGTGCCACCAAAGGGAAGTCGTGGGTCCGATTTCACCATATCATTTATAAAAAACGACCCATCAGGAA
>CBDUKC010000383.1:0-1847 GCA_965367705.1 uncultured Maribacter sp.
CCACCCCATAAATAAGGTACGCCCATAAATCGTTTGGAGGTGGCCACCAAAGCATCTGAACTATTCTCCAAACCTACCAACCAGTCTTCAAATATTGCCGATTCTTCGTGGGACACGTAAGCCTCTCTTCCATCAGGAAATCGAACCTTATAAAAGGTGTCGGTATCTTTAAGAGCCTCCAATAGATTTCCCGCTACCAAATCAGAAACGATTTCCTTGGTATCCGTTCCCGTATATGCATGACCATAGGTTTTCGTGTAAATAACCTTATGGGTAGCCTCCCAATTTTTTATTTCTTGCTCCTTCATCAGTGCGATACCTCCAGCGTCTACCCAAGCCAAATACTTGTCGGGGGTTTGTATATAATACCAGCCATCCTTCTTTTTCAACACGTTTACAACGGTGCCCAAAGTCGCTTGCGTGGCCAATTCCGCGCTATGCTTTGGATTACTTCTAAGGTTGGCTACAGATATGTTGATAACACCACGTGTTTTATCCCTTAGCTCCGCACTTGGCAGTACAATAACACTATCGATAAAGGCAATGTTATTAGCAGTTAAAGAGTCCAAAAGTGTTTCTAGACCTTTGGGCTGGTCCGTTTCTCCTTTTAAAATATAGGTGTCGTTGTTTTGATATGCTTCAAGTTGAAAAACTACTACTCTTTTGTCTGGCGCAATTTCTTTCTGCAATGCATCTATGTGCTTTTGAGCTAGGTTTTCTGAAATAATTTCAGTCTTGCAACCTAGGCATAGCATCAAAACCAACAGTGTATATCCGAATTTCATATCCTTGATTTCTATTTTGAGTAAAAATACATAATCCTCCCTAGGTATTGAATTTTAGGCTTGAGCCCAGCCTAAAAATTTTCTTACTTTAGCAGTTGATGAAGAAACTAAAGGTTATTGAACTTTTTGCCGGGGTAGGCGGATTTAGATTGGGGTTGGAACAAGCAAAAAACTACAAAATCGTATGGAGCAACCAATGGGAGCCCAGCACCAAAGTGCAACACGCTTCATTGGTATACGAAAAAAAGTTTGGGTCCATCAACCATAGTAATGAAAACATTTCTGAAGTTACTATAGCTGATATTCCCGATGCCGATATGCTTGTAGGTGGGTTTCCTTGTCAGGATTATTCAGTGGCAACTACACTACAAAATTCAAAGGGTCTGATTGGAAAGAAAGGCGTACTCTGGTGGAGTATTCATAGGATCCTTTCCGAAAAGAAGAACCCGCCAAAATATCTGTTTCTAGAAAATGTAGACCGGTTATTAAAATCACCCTCCACCCAACGTGGGCGTGATTTTGCGATTATGCTAAAAAGTCTGGATGAATTAGGTTACGCCGTGGAGTGGCGCGTAATAAACGCAGCAGATTACGGAATGCCCCAACGCAGGCGACGCATCTTTTTTATTGGCTACCATAAAACCACCCAAGTCTATAAAACCCTTCAACAATCAGAAGCAAAAGATTGGATTCATGATAAAGGAAGCCTTGCGACCGCTTTTCCAATAGCCACCACTTCCTCTAAAATACATTCGTTTTCCATCACAGATGATTTGGTGGCAATTTCAGAAACCTTTAATGTTGGCCAAAAGTTATCCCCTTTTGAGAATAGCGGTGTTTTTATTGATGGTAAGGTATATACAGAAAAAACATGTCCTGCCTACGAGGGAAAACGAATGGTCCTAAAAGATATCCTTGAAACAGATGGTGTGCCGGAAGAGTTCTATATTTCTCCTAACGATTATCCTAAATGGGACTATCTAAAAGGCGCCAAAAAAGAAGTTCGAACGGCGAAGAGCGGCTTCCAATATAAGTATAGCGAGGGAGGTATGGTTTTTCCAG
>CBDUKC010000384.1:0-1763 GCA_965367705.1 uncultured Maribacter sp.
GCGAAGGCTGTATTTGATGACACTTTAAAAGCTTTGGCTACGGATATCTCACCATACCCTCCACGCTTGGAATCCCTTATTCTATGTTTGTATAATTTCCAAACACCTTTCTCTGTATCTATGATAGAACTCGTATCTATAACCTTATCCTCTAAGGCAGCCACAAGATTCATTAACTTAAAGGTAGAACCCGGCTCATGGGATTCTCCAATGGCGTAGTTTAAACGTTCGTAATATTTTCCGTCTTTCGTACTACCAAGGTTAGCTATAGCCTTAACTTCTCCGGTTTTGGTTTCCATTACGATTACGGTTCCATGGTCGGCTTTGTACTGTTCTAATTGTTTGAGCAAAGCATGATGGGCTATATCTTGAATATTGATATCTATAGTCGAATACACATCATAACCATCTTTAGGCTCCACAATATTATCGGTTCCTATAGGCTTCCATTGGTTCTTTGCTATTTTCTGCTTCAAGCGCTGCCCTTCAATACCGCTTAAATACTCACTAAAAGCACCTTCCATACCAACTCTTGTGCGATAACCGTTTTCATCTATCCGCTCATAACCAACGCTTCGCTCCGCAATTTTACCTAAGGGATGCTCTCGTTTTGTTTTTTGCTCAATGATAAGTCCGCCCTTAAAAGGCCCTTTCTTAAATAAGGGAAAATCCTTGATTGCTATATAATCCGAATAATCCAGGTTACGAGCAACAAGGGTATACCTATTCTTATTCTGCTTTGCCTTTCTTAGTATTTGTTGGTAGTGAGAAGACGTTTTACCCAACAGCTTGGCGAGCGCATCTGAAAGCGGTTTTACATTTTCCTTAAAATCGGTATCTGAAACCGTAACCGCATCAAACCTAATAGTATACTTGGACACCGAGGTAGCCAAAAGACTCCCATCATCTGAGTATAAGTTACCCCTATTTGGGGCTATGGTAAACATTCTGGTCGTACGTGTTTCCGCCAAGGCCATATACTTTTCCCCGTCAACCATCTGGATGGAAACCAATTTGAACAGGACTGCACCTGCAAAAAGCACGAGTGCCCCTGCCACAAAATACAATCGAGTTAATATACTCTTGTCCGTTGCGGGCATAATTATTCTTTAGACGTTAGAGATTTGACCTTAATTTTCTTTGGGGGCGTTTCCGAGGGATAAAGCCCTTTGTCGGCAACGGTCTTTGTAATAGTAGACTCTAGTTTTAATTGTTGCACATCCGACCTTGCATCTACGAATTCGCTTCGCAACTCACGCACCTCCTCATTTAAAGCCGCAATCCTATGTACCTTTCTATCGGCACTATGAGAACTACTGATCATAACCGCAGCTAAGAAGGATGCGAAAATGATAAAAAGCCAATTCTTTGGAGCATCTCCGCTAACTAGAAACGTTCCCTTCAGAATATCCAATATGCCTTTTTTCACTTTCATATTTATTATACTAATCGTTCCGCTATTCGGAGTTTTGCGCTGCGCGCCCTATTATTTTTTGCTATTTCTTCCTTTGATGGAATTATTAAGGGACCTACCTTTTTTAATGGCACCGAAATATTTCCATAAAAATCCTTCTCTGGCTCCCCCTGAAATTGACCAGCTCTTATAAAGCGCTTTACCAATCGATCCTCCAAGGAGTGGTAACTTATTACACTCAACCGTCCTCCTGGTAGTAGCAACCCCGGAACTTGTTCCAAAAACTCCTCTATTACCGCAATTTCTTGATTTACCTCGATACGAATAGCCTGATAAATCTGCGCTAGTA
>CBDUKC010000385.1:0-1720 GCA_965367705.1 uncultured Maribacter sp.
TTGTCTCCGAGCCTTCGGAATTTATGTTTAGGGCTTTTCATCCAGTCTATTTGCCTAGCAAGCCTATTGCCTTGCGTTTGCTGAAAGTGAAACAGGATATATCTACCGCAACTGTAAGCCTAACACCGCAGCCAGATAAAAACTATAGCGGAGATGGTGCAATGGTGCTGGTCGACTTGCAAAAAGGAAGCACCCAGTTTAGGGCCGGTAATTATTGGTTGGGTTTTCAGGGTGAACAAATAAAAATAAAGCTAGAACTGGAAAAGGAAATGACTATTTCTAAATTTATTATCAGTTCATTGAATGATCACGGCTCATGGATTTTTCTTCCGAAACACATCAGGGTAGTTGTTGACGGCAACAAAATAATTGGTGAAGTCTCCGTACCAATTCCAACCGAGGCAGAACCAAAAAATATAACCCTTTTAGATGTTCCCGTAAAAACCGGTAGCTACAAAAATATAGAAGTTCAAATCGATGTATTGGAAACGATTCCACAATGGCATCAAGGAGCAGGTACGTCGCCTTTCTTTTTTATCGACGAAATTTTAGTAGAATAACAGCATGACAAATTTGTTTATAAATATTGGGAATTTTCATCCGGTTTTGGTGCATATGCCTATCGGCATATTGATGTTCGCATTTCTGTTGGAAATATACCAGCGCATTAAGCCTTCTGAAAATTTAGGCGCTAGCATTAAGTTTGCCCTTGGCATAGGGGTGTTGAGTGCTTTTGCCGCCATTGGAACTGGACTTTTCTTGGAGGAACATGGTGCTTATGATGAAGAGTTGCTCTTTCGACATAAATGGATGGCGATTGCACTAACGGTCATTTCAATTATTATCTTTTTCGCAAAAGATGCCAAACAGCTCGTGTTGGGTAAATTGTATTTTCCTTTATTCGTTGCTGTGAACATTATGTTGGTTTTAGCAGGCCACTGGGGAGGGAGTATGACGCATGGGGAAGGTTTCCTCACCAAAGCGAACGGATCCAATACAATTGATATTGCCAATGTTGATGAAGCTATTGTTTACCATGATATCATACAACCCGTTTTTGAGGCGAAATGCGTAAGTTGTCACAATAGTAAAAAGGCAGAAGGAAACTTAGTGTTAACCGCGCAGGCAGAGATGTTAATTGGTGGCGATACGGGCAATCCCTTGGATTCCGTTGCGGATTTTGGGAAACCCTTAATGGCACATCGGGTGGCACTACCAATGGAAGATGAAGAGCATATGCCTCCAAAAGGAAAAGTACAGTTAACGCCCAATGAAATTTCCTTGCTAAATTGGTGGTTGGAAAACAAAAATTGTTTTGAATGTAAAACAGCTGATTTAGAACGAAGTAAAAAAATACAGGGATATTTAAATGAATTAGAAACAGATAAATCCACAAGAGCGTTATTGGCTAAATCCCTAGATCTGCCCCCTGCGGAATGGTTGTTGAATTTAAAAGCTACAGGTACGGCTGTGTACTCTCTTAAAGAGGGTAGCCCATTATATATGGCCTACTTAGCGAACAAGAAAGATTTGACGGAAGCCTCCTTTGATCTTCTTGAGGAATACGCTGAACATATAGTTGAACTTAATTTAGGGAACTCTAATTTTAGCGATTCGTTGATTTCAGTGCTGTCGGACTTTGAAAATCTCACGAAATTACAGCTGCAAAATACCGCTATTACGGACAAGGGATTTGAAGAAGTTGCAAAATTGGAGAACT
>CBDUKC010000386.1:0-1662 GCA_965367705.1 uncultured Maribacter sp.
TTGTTCGATGTTTTTAAGGATTTTGAGGCTGATAATCTATTGTATCAACAAGCATATACAGAAACTTTTGAGCATCAGTTGGAAGAGGGAAGACTTCGAATGGCATTGGAACGTATTGCTGCACAGGAGATAGTTTGGAGAACCTGTACCAAACCCACACCTTTTTCCTTTCCGATTATTACGGATCGATTACGGGAAAAATTATCAAGCGAAAAATTAGCGGACCGTATCAAACGAATGACGGCTATTTTGATGAAATAACTAATTTTGACCCATGACCGAAGCTATCCAAATCCATAACCAGAATTTTAAAATGCATGCCTCTGGTGTTTTGTTTTGGGAAGAGCAATCCATCTTACTAATTAGCGATGTGCATCTGGGTAAAGTTTCTCATTTTAGAAAATTTGGAGCTGCAGTACCGCAACAAGCGGTTCAAAAGAATTTTACTGCAATGGATACGGCTATTGCCTTCTTCCGCCCTAAAACGGTAGTTTTTATGGGTGATTTATTTCACTCTTCCTTAAATACCGAGTGGGAGCTTTTTGAAATATGGGTCGCCGAACAATCCGCCAACATTATTTTAGTTAGTGGTAACCATGATATTATATCACCTTTAAAATATGAGGCACTAGGAATTGAGGTTTTAGAAGAACTCATTTTGGCTAACTTTTTATTAACCCATCATCCGGAAGAACGGGATGGTTTTTTTAATTTTTGTGGTCATATTCATCCAGCTATAAAATTGACGGGATTCGGTAGGCAAACCGTGCGACTTCCTTGTTTTTACAAATCGCCAATACAACTCATTTTACCTGCGTTTGGAACATTTACAGGCACGTATACCTTACAAGCAAAAAAAGACTGTGAAGTTTTTGCTTTATTAGGTGATGCTGTTTTGCCGGTTACGCTTAGCGAATCAAAAAGAAAAGGACGCTAGCCAAAAAGATGGTTTTTTAAATGGATAGGGTTCGTAATAATAATAGCTATGCGCTACTTTTGAAAAAAATTCAACATGCAAAAAACCCTAGCTATCCTAAACTTGTTATCGGTCATCTTGGTGATTGCGGTAAACTATGTTTCTCAAGCAGTGCGACTTAACGATATCACTATTGGTGAAATAAGTGCTAGATATGACAACCTGTTTACACCTGCGAGCTACGCCTTCGCCATTTGGGGTATTATTTTTATAGGGCTCCTTGGGTATGGAATATTTCAGGTTAGACGCGCCTTTTTCAGTGACAAACCCAGTAAATTCATCACACAGACCAGCTACTGGTTTATAGTGACAAATGTGTTAAATTCCCTTTGGGTGATTGCCTTCGTATATGACTACACAGGCCTTTCTGTCTTAATTATGTTGGGGATTCTATTTTCTCTTATCAAAATTATCCTGAATACAAATATGGAGCGCTGGGATGCTCCAAAAAGTACCATAGCATTCGTTTGGTGGCCTATTTGTCTTTATAGTGGATGGATATCCGTAGCGACCATAGCAAATATTTCAGCCTATTTAACAAAGGTTGGATGGGAAGGCGCTCCGTTTTCTGAAATTACATGGACCGTGATTATGATTACCATCGCTACGGTATTAAATCTAGTGATGATTTGGAAACGCAATCTACGCGAATTTGCCGCAGTTGGCGTTTGGGCATTGTTTGCCAT
>CBDUKC010000387.1:0-1562 GCA_965367705.1 uncultured Maribacter sp.
CGGCAATTGAGGCCTTGGGTATGGCAATGCCATATAATTCCTCAAATCCTGCTGTAGGTAAAGAAAAACAGCATGATGCTATAAATTCAGGTAGGGCTTTACGCCATCTGTTGGAGAAAGATATAAAGCCTAGTGATATCATCACTAGGAAATCGATGGAAAATGCAGTCCGATTATTAACCTTGCTCGGTGGATCAACCAATGCAGTACTTCACTTTTTAGCTATAGCTAAGGCAGCTGATGTTGCATTTACCTTGGATGATTTTCAACGGATAAGTGATACCACACCATTTTTGGCCGACTTGAAACCAAGTGGAAAATATCTTATGGAAGATTTGCATAGAGCTGGTGGTATACCGGCAGTGATGAAATTTATGCTGGAAAATGGGATGTTGCATGGCGATTGTTTAACCGTAACAGGAAAAACGATTGCAGAAAATCTAGCCGGATTACCAGGATTAAAGGAAGGTCAAAAAATTATAAAACCTTTGAACGCCCCGATTAAGGAAACGGGTCATTTGAGAATTCTTTACGGTAATCTTGCGGAAAAAGGATCTGTAGCTAAGATTACAGGGAAGGAAGGGACGTATTTCTCAGGACCAGCAAAGGTATACGACGATGAGTTTTTTGCTAATGCCGGTATTGGAAAAGGTGAGGTGAAAAAAGGAAATGTCGTTGTCATACGCTACGAGGGACCAAAAGGAGGTCCTGGAATGCCAGAAATGTTAAAACCTACGGCGGCCATTATGGGAGCGGGTTTAGGTAAGGATGTGGCTTTGATAACAGACGGTCGCTTTTCTGGCGGTACACATGGCTTTGTAGTTGGCCATGTATGTCCCGAAGCGCAAGAAGGTGGCCTGATAGGACTTTTAAAAGATGGGGATATCATAACGATAGATGCAGATAAAAATCAGATTTCTGTTGATTTATCCGATGCGGAAATTGAGGAGCGGAAATCGAATTGGGTGCAGCCAGAACTAAAGGTTAAACGTGGAAGTTTGTATAAATACGCTAGAACAGTATCGGAGGCATCACAAGGATGTGTGACCGATGAATTTTAATTAATAGTCAATACCAAGAGTTTTATACTACTTGGTGGTAATAGGGAATCGGGCTTTTTTCCTGCTTGATATCTAATAGAAGTTGAATTATGGAAATAGTAAAAGAGAAAAAAACGGTAACCAAAACCAAAGAAACGATAACGATTTCAGGTGCGGAAGCCATTGTCCATTGTCTAGTAGCAGAAGGGGTAGATTTGTTGTTCGGGTATCCTGGTGGCGCTATTATGCCAGTATATGACGAGCTTTATAAATTTCAGGATAAACTTACCCATATTTTAACACGCCATGAGCAAGGTGCAACCCATGCAGCCCAAGGATATGCACGAGTGTCTGGCAAAGTAGGTGTGGCAATGGCAACTTCTGGTCCTGGAGCTACAAATCTAGTTACAGGATTAGCTGATGCTCAAATAGACTCTACACCAATGGTCTGCATTACCGGTCAGGTTCCAAGACATTTATTGGGTTCAGATGCTTTTCAGGAGACAGATATCATTGGAATAT
>CBDUKC010000388.1:0-1550 GCA_965367705.1 uncultured Maribacter sp.
GGCTAATTTCTTAGCTTGTAAATAACGAGCTCCAATAGCTTGATCATTTAGCATGCAGAACGCTTCTCCTCTATTGGTATACGCATGGTGGGTACCACCTGCAATATTCATAGCAATACCATATTCCAAAGCAAATTCGCAAGCCTTCATGGTTCCATCCGCAATAATACGCTCTCTTTCTACCAAGTCTTCGGTCAAGGGAAAACCTATTTTACGAGCTTCCTTAGGTGGAATTTTGATATTAAGGAGGTCGTAGAAATATTCCGGGTCATGTACCGCCACGATATATTTGTCATTTGGGATTTCCGGTTCAAAAAAATTTGATGCTTCGCAAGTTCCTTCGTGGAGTAACTGCTTCGGTAATAAGTCATATTTGAGCATGGGAAACCGATGTCCTTCTGGTAAAGGATGTTTGTAAATAGGATGAAAGGCGATTTTTAGCATAAAATTTTAAAAGGGACGTATCAGCCTGTGGTGTTTTTAGCAAAAATACCAAAATCCTACACTACCTTTGCATACATGCAAAATGCAATCACCACAGATATCGCCTATTGCCAAGAGTTGTTGAAAGACAACCTATTGGTTGCCATACCTACCGAAACGGTTTACGGGTTGGCAGCTAACGCTTTTGATACGGATGCGGTGAGCGAAATCTTTAAGATGAAGGGCAGGCCTCGTTTTAATCCTTTGATTGTTCATATTCATGATTTGAAGCAACTGGAAGACTTAGCAACCAATATTCCTGATGTGGCTATGAAGTTGGCTAAGGCATTCTGGCCAGGCCCATTGACATTGATTTTGCCAAAACAACCCAATGTTCCTGATATCATTACCGCGGGTAAATCCACCGTAGGGGTTCGGATGCCGAATCACCCAATAACATTAGAATTATTGAAGGGACTATCCTTTCCTTTAGCAGCTCCTAGTGCAAATCCGTTTACGCGAGTGAGTCCAACTTCCGCGGAACACGTGGCGAACTATTTTGGAAATCGCATCCCGGCGATTCTAGATGGGGGTCCTTGTCAAGTGGGTCTAGAATCTACCATTGTTGGTTTTAATGGGGAAACACCAATTGTTTATCGTAAAGGAGGAATTTCTATTGAAGCGATAGAGGCGGTTGTAGGTAAAGTTAAAATCTCCACGGAGAACAACATACGGCCAGAAGCACCCGGGATGTTAGTAAAGCATTATTCTCCGAAAACACCCTTGTTGGTTTGTGAAAACCTAACAGAAGTTTTACAGCAGCATTCAAAGAAAAAAGTAGGGATCTTATCATTTTATTCACCTGATTTTCCTCAGGCTGAAATGGTTAAAGTACTATCCCAAAATAAAAACCTCGAGGAAGCTGCCAAAGTCTTGTTTGCCTCGTTACATGCATTGGATGAAGCTAATTTAGACCTCATATTGGCAGAACGATTTCCAGAAGAAGGATTGGGTGTAAGTATTAATGATCGTTTGCAGAGGGCGGAGAATTAGGAACTATTTTCTGACACTCCAAATCACATTTGCTATCATTTTTTATGCATAGCCAACTGTATCCGTTTTCTAGG
>CBDUKC010000389.1:0-1540 GCA_965367705.1 uncultured Maribacter sp.
TTGTCCCTGGCCCAGTCTGGGCGTTTGGCGAACCATTTTTCGTTTTCGGGCTGCTCTTCATATGGCTTTTTCAATAATTGGAAGAGTTCGTCTATGAGTGCATAATCTCCTTCATCGGCGGCATCAATTGCCATTTGTGCCATATAATTCCGTAATACATATTTAGGATTTACGCTATTCATCGCCTTTTTTCTTTCACTATCGCTTTGGGTTTCTTTTTGCAAGCGTACTTTGTAGCTAGACAACCAAGATTCCCATTCCTTTTTTAATTTTCCTGTGATTTCATCGGGAGCGTAGAAAGCAACATCAATAACCGCCAAAGGTGCTGTTTCTTCTTTCTTCAAATTCGCCAAATTTCTAAAAAAAAGGGTCATATCCGTTTCGGAATCTTGTAATAAGGTTTCCAGTTGGGTAATCAGTTTCCCGTCGTTTACATCCTCTTGCAACAATCCCAGTTTTGATTTCATCATACCCAATTGGGTAATCTTTAAGGTGTCTTGGAATTCTTTCAGCATCAACTCTAAGGCATCTACATCATTCACAAGTGGAAAAAGGGCGTTCACCAATTTAAGATGATTCCATAATACCACTTGGGGTTGTGTCCCATATCTATATCGCTTGTGTGCGCTATCGGTGGTGTTGGGTGTCCAGCCGTGATCATAACCTTCCAGCCATCCATAAGGGCCATAATCAATGGTCAGTCCTAGGATCGACATGTTATCCGTATTCATGACACCATGCACAAAACCCACGCGCTGCCAATGCATGACCATAGCCAAACTTCTTTCGCCTACTTCCTTTAAAAATTGTATATAGGTTTCTTTGGATGGTTTGCCCAAATGGGGATAATGGTGTTTGATGGTATAATCCGTTAAGGTCTTCATTGTGGCTTCATCCCGTCTAGCCGCGAAAATTTCATAGCTGCCAAAGCGCAAAAAAGACTCTGCCGTTCTGCATACGATTGCCCCTTTTTCATAGGCAGGATTCCCGTTGTACATAACATCGCGCAAGACTTGGTCGCCTGAAAGCGAGAGGGACAATGCCCTTGTGGTTGGGATACCCAAATGATACATGGCCTCACTGCACAGGTACTCGCGGATGGAAGAACGTAAAACGGCAAGACCGTCCGCCGTTCTTGAATAGGGTGTTTCTCCTGCACCTTTTAATTGCATGGCCCAGTTTACCTTGTTATGGGTAACCTCAGCTAAATTTATAGCCCGGCCATCGCCCAACTGCCCTGCCCAATTTCCAAATTGATGTCCACCATAACACATGGCATAAGGCTTTGTATGAGGTAAGACTTGGTTTCCCGTAAATATCTTTAAAAAAGCATCGCTATTTGCATCTTCCTCCGTAAGTCCTAATTCCTTAACCATCTCCAAAGAATAGTGTAGGAGCTTTGCCTGTGCGGTTCTTTTGGGCGTTACATAAGAAAAACATGCCTTGGTAACCTGCCGCCTGCTATTTTCCTTGATAGAATCAGCCGGAAGTTCTCTATTGAATTTGTCTTGTATGTTTAGTTTTAATGTCAAAATAGTAT
>CBDUKC010000390.1:0-1524 GCA_965367705.1 uncultured Maribacter sp.
TAATTCATTGCACCGAACTTCTGTAAAATAACGCTTTTCACCCTCCTTGGTTTCATATGAGCGGTGGGTTAACTTACCATCAACAGCCACCTGCTTTCCTTTGGTTAAATAGTTTTCGACGATATCGGCCGTTTTACCCCAAGCAACGATATTGTGCCATTGGGTATCCTCCACCTTTTCGCCTTTTGCGTTCTTATAGCTATCTGTAGTCGCTAATGAAAATTTAGCTAGTTTGGCACCTCCATCAAGGGTTACGATTTCTGGGTCTTGACCTAAGTTTCCGATTAACTGTACTCTGTTTTTAAGTGCATTCATAATACTTTGTTTTACTAATTATTGTTTGTAATACCAAGCCACCTTGACTTGACACTGCAAACCTAAACCCGACTTCAAAAGTTATTCGGTTACAAAATACTTACTTTCGTTTGTAATCGTTTGTTGTCGTTTGTAATCTTTTTTATAACTGATTACCAGGTTATTGAAAAAATAAATTATTTTCGAAATATTTCAATTATCTTTCTATTTCAAAACTTGGAAAACGGAAATAGAATGAAATTAGCCATACACAACTGGATGCGTGCGGAATCTTTAGAAGACACCATGGCGCGTATTTCAGCCATGGGGTATACCCATTTAGAGCTTCAGGGCACTCCAGAAAACTATGACACCAAAGAAGTCAAAATACTATTAGACAAATACCAGCTGCAATGTTGGGGTTCCGTTACCTTAATGCTAGAGGAGCGTAATATGCTAGCCAAAGACCCGGCACAACGTCAGCTATCCGTACAATATGTGTTGGATGTCGCAAAAATGGTAAAAGAACTTGGAGGAAAAGTGATATCGCTCGTTCCGGCTACGGTAGGAAAAATTGTCCCAGAGGCACGCCCCGAAGAAGAATGGGAATGGGCCGTAGAAGGAATTAAAGAAGTATATGAATACACGGAGGCGAACGGACTTAAAATAGGCATTGAACCCATAAATAGATTTGAGACCTATTTTATTAATCGCGGAGCTCAAGCATTAGCCTTGGCCGAGGCTGTTGGATCCAATTGCGGCGTTTGTCTCGATACCTTCCATATGAATTTAGAGGAAGCCGATATGTTCGCTACCATGAAAAAGGTAGGCGATAGATTGATTAATTTTCACGTAGCGGACAACAATCGTATGGCTCCCGGTATGGGGCATCTGGATTGGAAACGCATTATGGAGACTTTGAAACAAATTGGTTATGATGACGTGCTATCGGTAGAATTTTGTCCGCCCATAGACCGCACACCAGCAAATCAATATCCCAACTCCATAGATACCGCTCCTGTTGGACTAAGTGACGAGCAACTAAAATTTCTACAGGATCATGGTAGCTCGGCAATGACGGAAGAATTTTATTCCATGTTGACCAAGAAATCAGTGGATACCTTAAACCCTTTTCTGTAATATGAAAATTACCAACGTAGAAGCTTTTTGGCTGCGATGCCCCATTCCAAAAGAAAAACAACATTTTTCGGATTATGGCTTGTTGACCAA
>CBDUKC010000391.1:0-1506 GCA_965367705.1 uncultured Maribacter sp.
AAAAAACAGTATCCTGAAACTATGCTCGGCTTTTATTTTGAGGCGGAACATTACGAACAAATGGGCGAACCCAAAAAAGCCCTTAAAACTTTTGAAAAAGCATTTCTTATGGAAGAGATAGATTTCCTTACCAAAGAATTAGCACTAGAAAAAATAGACGCCTTAAAAGCCGATTTTGGTTTTTAAATCCTAAAAACCTACACTAAATCGCATCCCAAATCTTAACAATAACACCTACCGCTTATGATAAAAATAGACTCGAAGTACTTTATAGTATCGGGTATCCTTTTTACCTATTTTGGACTCAAAGGGGAATTTGTGCTCCTATATAACGGATTGTCCCTACTTATGGCATGGGCTTCGTTTTTTATAGCTTTTACGGAACTTAACAATACTGGAGCCAATAAAAAGTAATCGCTTATAAGCATACCGAACATTTTCAAACTTCTTGCTACCTTTATCCCAAACGGGAAATACTAAGATGGCCAAGACGAAAACAGCATTTTTTTGCCAAAACTGTGGCACGC
Organism: uncultured Maribacter sp.; assembly: GCA_965367705.1. Taxonomy (GTDB): domain Bacteria; phylum Bacteroidota; class Bacteroidia; order Flavobacteriales; family Flavobacteriaceae; genus Maribacter. The sequence goes on from CBDUKC010000391.1 coordinate 528, forward strand.
AATACGCTAAATGGGTAGGACAATGTTCCGCTTGTAAACAATGGAATACAGTTGTAGAGGAGGTAGTTCAAAAAGAAGATAAGACAACGTGGAAAACACCAACGAATACTGCTAAAAGAGTTTCAAAACCACTTCTGGTCAACGAGATAAGCACAGAAAAAGAACTGCGTTTAGACACCTATAACCTAGAATTTAACCGTGTCCTAGGTGGTGGCCTGGTTCCTGGTTCGCTGGTACTTATAGGTGGAGAACCTGGGGTAGGAAAAAGCACCTTACTCTTACAGATCGCCCTAAAATTACCGTATAAAACCTTATATGTTTCTGGGGAAGAAAGCCAGAAACAAATTAAAATGCGTGCAGACCGCATTCATCCTAATAGCCAAACATGTTTTATACTTACCGAAACTAAAACCCAAAATATTTTTAAACAAATAGAAGCTACAGAACCCGATATTGTGGTCATCGACTCTATACAAACATTACACTCCGACCATATTGAGTCTGCCGCGGGAAGTATCTCCCAGATACGAGAATGCACGGCAGAACTCATCAAATTTGCCAAGGAAACCAACACTCCAGTCATTTTAATAGGTCATATCACCAAGGATGGTTCCATAGCCGGTCCAAAAATATTGGAACATATGGTGGATACCGTTTTACAATTTGAAGGAGACAGAAATTACGTGTACAGATTACTTAGGTCGCTAAAGAACCGTTTTGGATCTACATCAGAACTAGGCATCTATGAGATGCAGGGTAGTGGATTACGAGAAGTAAATAATCCATCAGAGGTATTGATATCCAAAAACGATGAAGGCCTCAGCGGAACGGCTATTGCCTCTACTGTTGAAGGTATGCGTCCCTTGTTAATAGAGATTCAGGCTTTGGTCAGCACGGCCGTTTACGGAACACCTCAACGCTCCACAACGGGCTATAATGCCAAACGTTTGAATATGTTATTGGCTGTCTTGGAAAAAAG